>JABFRG010001129.1 GCA_013141295.1 Polyangiaceae bacterium | reverse complement strand
TCCCATAGCTGCCTCCTCAGCGGCGCCGCGAACGGGCGTCGCTGAGACAAGGAGACCGCATGGCGCTCATTCGTGCTGGGACCTGGCGCATGCCGAAACCACCGCCGCGCAGCGGCTTCGTTCAACACGCCGGCGAACCCACTTCGTTTCAGTTTGCGGTCACCCCGAAGCGCAGCGGGGGAGGTCTTGCAACGAAATGGCAGAGGGGGTCCCTCGCTTCGCTCCTAAGAAGCAGGCCGGCGAACCCACTCCGTTTCCTTTCGCGGTCACCCCGAAGCGCAGCGAGGGAGGATCTCTGCAACGAAGTGACAGAGGGGGTCCCTCGCTTCGCTCGGGATGACTCTTTGTTTCTTCGAGATACTGGCGCACTCCGCGCGTGAAGACTCGGGATGACTCGCGTTTCTTCGAGATATTGGCGCGCTCCGCGCGTGAGGACTCGGGATGACCGCTTGTTTCTTCGAGATACTGTCGCGCCCCGCGCGTGACGACCCGGGATCGACGAGATAGTGCCGCGCTACTCCAGGTTCGCGCGCAGCGTGCGCAGGAGCGGGTTGCGTTTCTCCGGCGGCTCGCTCGGCACATAGCCCTGGGCAAGCGTCCACACGATGACGCCACCGAGCGACGTCTTCTTCACGTAGGCGGCCTTGTCGGTGAGGGAACGGCCGTCTTCGTAGCTGATGAAGTTGCAGGTCTGCTTTCCCGATGGTGCGGCGAAAACCATGTAGGGTACATGGGCCTGCTCGTCCCACTTGGCGCCCCCGGACTTCTGCGCCAGCGGCAGATAGTCGGTGAGGATGTTGGCGTAGCTGATGGCCTGATCGCTGGCCACGATGGTGGCCTTGCCGATGGGCTTGCCCGGGCCTTCGATGGCGCCGCGCCAGCACTGCCCGTAGAAGCCCGCGCCCACACCGAGCTTCTCGGTGGGCACGCCGGCGCCGCGATAGGCGCTCACGATGGCGTCCACGGAGCTGGGGGTCTCCTTGGTCTCGCCGTAGAGCGCTGAAGAGTGCCAGGTCTTCCAGCCTTCCCAGGAGCCTGCCATGACGTAGGTCATGATGTTGATCTGGTCCACCACCGCCGCCAGATCGCCGTAGAAGGGCCGCGGCTTGCCGGCCCAGGCCACGGGCACCGTCAGCAGCAGCTCCGGCGCTTTGGCGCGAATGGCCTTCGCCACCGCGAGCACAGCGGGCTCGTCCTTGGCGTCGATGGGCTCCCAGTCGAGATCGAGCCCGTCGAAGGCATTGGCCTTGGCGAAGGTCACGAGCGCGTCCACCAGCGCGCCGCGTTTGGTCTCCTGCGTGGCGGCCACCCAGGCGTCATGGGCGCCGTCGCCGCCGACCATGAGCAGCGCCTTACGCTTCTGGCCGTGGGCGAGCGTCACCACCTTCTTGGCCAGCGCGAGGCCGTTGTCGGTATCGAAGGTGGTGGTGAGCGTGCCGTCGGGCTTGGGGACCACGCGCGTCACCGTGACGTGCGTCAGCGCCCCGTAGTCCACGGCCTCGGGCGGGAGCAGCGCCGCCTCGTAACCGGCCCAGTAGCCCATGAGCCACTTGCTGGTGAGGGGCTTGGACACGTCGACGGCGGGGACGCTCGGCGTCGCGGTCGCCACGGTGGGCCCAGCGCCGGTGCCGGTGACCGTGGACGAGCCCGCGGGCGCCTCCGGCGAGGGGCTTCCGTGGCACCCGCTGCAGGCCGAGAGCGCCAAGACCAGCGAGGCGCCGAGGGAGAATTGGGCGGAAGCACGGAGAGCACGGGCCATACCTCTACTTACGGGGCCAGGGCGAAGGGCGTCAACTCCGGCAGTTGCGAGGAAGACGCGGCTCGCGGCGGCGTAGGATTCGGGGTCGCTGCACGCTGCCCTCCCACCACCCTGCGAGCACCCATGGCCCTCACCACCGATGACGAAGACTTTCTCCTCGCGGAAGCGCAGTATCAGGGGTTCGTGCGCGGCGACGCTCTCATCGGGCTGGTCGCCGACGTACCCGAGGCCGAGCGCGCGATGATGAACGCCCTGTGGGCGGCGGCCGGGCGCGGCTGTCTGCCCGCCTACCGCACCATCGGTGATTGCTACATGGCGGTTCTCAAGCCCGTGGGCGCCTTCGAGGGCATCTCCCCGGACGACGCCGATGCGCGCCCTTGGTCGAGCGAAGCCCAGGCCATCGTCGACCCGGAGATTCCGGCGCTGCAGGCGGCCCTTCGCGGGTACTTCGAAGCCGCGCGCGCCGGCGACCGCGAGGCTGCGATGCACTATGCACGTATGTCGCGGCACAGCAGCCGTGAGAACCAGGAGCGGGCGCTCGCGCTGCTCCTCCAGAACCAAGACCCCACCGCGGCCGAGCTCTACCAGCGGGGCCTGGTGCAGAACTGGCTCTCCGACCTGGAGGCCAGCGCCGCCACCCATCGGGCGGCCGCCGAGCGCGGCAACCTCGACGCGCAGTTCGAGCTCTACATCTACTACGCGCAGGGGCTCGGCGTGGAGGCCGACCCGGAGAAGTCCCAGGCCTGGCTGCACCGCGCCGCCGAGGGCGACCATCCGCGGGCGCTCTACAACATTGCCGCAGCCTATGCCTCCGGCTCCGAGGGCGAGAAGGACCTGAAGAAGGCGGCCTCCTACTACGAGCGGGCCGCGGCCCACGGCAACGGTCGGGCTGCCGCCACGCTCGGCGTGATGATCCTCACGGAAGAGATCGAGGGCACGCGTGAGCAGGCCATCCGATGGCTCGATATGGCCGACGAGTACGGCTACGCCACCTGGGAAATGCTCGACGCGGTGGACCTGGACGATCCGCGGGAGCCCGCGGACTGAATCCGGGAAGCGCCCCCGAAGCTGCGGCGTTCTTGGTAGGCTGGCTCTCTCTGCCGTCCACCGTCCGTCCTTGAACCGCCGCCCCTTCGCCCTCTTCTCGTTGCCGCTGGCCATCGTCGCCGTCGCCTGCGCCACGCGCACCGGTGAAGCGCCCGGGTATACGAGTACGCGCCCCGCGTCGCCCGACGCGGCGCCCGAGGTCCAAGACGGCACCGTGCACGACGCCGGCCCCTCGGACGCGGCAGTACCCGATGCAGCGCCCGCAGAGGCCGCAGATGCCGGCCCCGTCGGCCCGCGGCTCCTCGAGCTCGGCTACCGCATCAACAAAACGCACAAGGAGCCTCACCTCTCCTGGCGGCAGGTGCAGACGCTCAACTGGCAGGCGGTGGCCGAGGGCCTCGCGCCGCTCCCGCCGGCCTCCGCGCTCTCGCCTTCCGAGTGCCCCACCGGAATGATCTCCATTCGCGGCGGGCTCCTCCTCGACAAGAAGGGCAAGGACGACACCGATCTGGTGGAGGCCGCGCAGGACACCGCCTGCGAGCAGTGGCGGGTGCCGAAGCGCGTCTGCGATCGCTTCTCGGAAGAGAAGTGGAAGGCGCTGGCCGCGGCGTTTCCCCGGAAAGACATGCACTTTTGCGTGGACCGCTACGAGTACCCGAATCGCCAAGGCGAGTTCCCGCTGGTGGTCACCACCTTCTCGGAGTCGGAGAAGTACTGCGCCAAGGAGGGCAAGCGACTCTGCACCGAGAACGAATGGACGCTCGCCTGCGAAGGCGAAGAAGGGCGGCCCTACCCCTACGGGTACGCGCGCGACGCCACCGCGTGCCCCATCGATCGGCCGCGCATCGAGCCGCCGGAGGACACGTTCATCCCCCGGACCAACGGTCACACCGCCCGCGGCATCGACACCATGTGGCAAGGCGAGCGCTCCGGCGCCTTCGCCCGGTGCGTGAGCCCCTTCGGCGTCGCCGACATGACCGGCAACGTCGACGAGTGGACGCGCTCGGTCCGCACCTGGGGCTACAAGATGATCCTCAAGGGCGGCCACTGGAGCTACGTGCGCGCCCGCTGTCGCCCGCAGACCCGCGGTCATGGTCCGAAATACGTGAACGTCGAGACCGGCTTTCGCTGCTGTCAGGACGCGCCCCCCAAGCCGTAGTCTGCCCCTGAGATGACGCCGAAGCTTTCTTCCTACCTCGTCACCGTGCTCGCGCTCGCGGCTTGCGGAGGGCCGCCGGCAGCGGCGAAGAGCGCCGCCGGAACGCCGGGCGGATTCCCGGTCTGCGGCGCCGATGCAGCGCCGCAGTCGATGGACTACCTGGTGACCAACAGCAGCGCGTGCGCGCCGTCCGACGGTCCGCTGCGCTTGCGGCTGTACCTGCGCAAGACGGACCGCGTGGAGCTGCGGCTCACGCTGAAGAACTGCGCGCATCGTCGGTACCGCGTTCTCGTCGACACGGGAGAGCAACCGCCGACGCTGGTGGTCACCGGGCCTCACGGGCTGGTGCCGCCGAGCGGCGATCAGCGGCAGATCGAGAAGCGCAGCACCGACGTGAGCGCTTCGTCGTACACCACCCTCGAGCCGGGCGAAGAGCGCGTGGTCAAGGATGCCATCGCCCACCTGCCCAACATCGCCTGGCTGCCGTTCCAGTACGACGCTCCGGCGGGCGCGACCTACCGCCTCGTCGCGCGTCTCGTGAGCGCGCGTCACGAGTACCACGACGCGGAAGGACGCGGCGAAGTCGACGACGTCTGGCTGGGGACCCTCGAATCGAGCCCGGTGGAGCTGGTTCGCTGAATCAGCGAGCGTGATTGTCGAGCAGAGCAGGGCGCGGCTCGCCAGCAGGTCCCGAGCCCGAGCCCGAGCCCGATCTTGTCCGGATCTCGACCTCCCGTCTCGGTCCCTGGCAGGCTCGACTCAACGCGAGGGCGGAAAACGCCGGAACGAAGGTGTCGTGGTCTGGATTCCGCCACGGCCTGTTGTCGACCTGTTTGGCCTGCTCACGCGGGGCGTTTCGGGCACGGCCACGGGCTCGGGCTCGGGCTCGGGCTCGGGCTGGATGGTTTCGTGATCGACAATCACGCTCGGTCATTTAGCGCTCGATCCATTCCGCTGGCCTTCGGATGGTGGCCGGGTAGCATCGAAGGCGGCGGCTATGGGGTTCCTTCCTTCTCTTGTCCAACCTAGGGGCCCCGCTCTCCGCCATCTACTCCCGAGTCGCGCCTGACATGTTGGGTGCACTCTACCTGCGTCGTCGCCGAAAGCTGGTGCTCTCCCCGCCGGGGGGCACGCTCCTTCGTTGGAGCTCCAGGCCTCGCTGCAGCGGGAGCTGGAGCAGGTCGGCTACGCGCTCTCGCAAGACGTCCTCGATCACGTCGCGACGTGGCCCCCCGAAGCGCTCGCCGGCTTTCGCCGCCGGCTGCTCGGCGATCTGCGCAAGGTGCTGGGAGCCCATCGCGAGCTCCGGCCCTTCTACCCGAACTTTCCCCAGCAGGTGATGGACCTCTCGGAGGCGCAGCTCTATGCGAACGCGCGGATGCACTACTGGACGCTCACGCGTCCGCAAGACGATCCGGCCCCGCGCCCGGAGCTCGCGCACGCGCCACGACCCCGGCTCATCGAACGCGGCACCGAAGAAGAACGCGATGGCATCTTCACGCTCCTGGTGCGCGCCAAGACCGCCTTTTCGCCCCAGGACCGCGAAGACGTCGATGCCTTCGTGCTCCACTATCGTGACGCCATCGCGAAGTTCCTTCCGGACGCGGTTCCCAGCAAGGAGAACCTCGCCTACGTGGGCGCCCGCCTCCTCGAAGACACGCGCGTGGGGCAACCGTTCCTGGAGCGCTTCGTCACGACCGCCACCGACGTCCTTCGGCTGGCGGTGGCGCTGGCCAAGGGCGACGTGTCGCTCGCCGAAGCATGCAAGTTCCCTTCGTTTCGCCGTCCCACCCGGCGCCTGCTCCTGGGCCTCCTCGAGCGCGCGCCCAACCTCGTCGAAGACATGTCGAGGTGGAAGAGCCGCTGGATTCGCCTCGGCGAGCGCTTGCACCCGGGCGAATTCGCAACGCGCTTTCCCGAAGCCCTCCGGGCCTTCGCCACCCTTCGCGCGGGCACCAAGGTCGTCTCCTTCGGGAGCGAGGTGGAGACGGCCCTCGCGGCGCGCGACATGCCGCGCGCCCTCGAACGCCTCGCGACCCGACCGGGCGAGCTGGCGCGGCGCCTCGACCACCTGATGCGCACCAGCCAAGCACCGAGGTCGGTGGTCGACCGCTTCGCCGAACGCGCCGCGCCAGCT
>JABFRG010000680.1 GCA_013141295.1 Polyangiaceae bacterium | reverse complement strand
CATGCGTAGACTTCCTTTCCCGGACCGAGCCGGAACGCGCCTTTGCGGTAGCGCTCGACACCGGCCACCAACGTGGACTCGACGCGGTGACCGAAGCGCGTTGCCAGGTAGGGGTGCACGCCGGCCTTGGTGAGTACGCCGTGATGCGGCCGCAAGTCGTCCCCGCTGGAGAGCAGCACCGCGTCGGCGAAGTTCCCCGGGGCGATGGCGCCGCGATGGGGCAGCTCGTAGCAGCGCGCGGCGTTCGTCACCGCCAGGCGCAGCAGATCCCGAAGCGAGAGCTTTCGGCTCTCCACCAGCGTTAGCAAGAGCGGGAGAAAGCACTCGATGGACGCGATGCCGGAGGGGGCGCCCTCCTCCACGGCCTTCTCCGCCGGGAGGTGCGGCGCGTGGTCGGTGGAGATGAAGTCGATGACGCCATCGGCCAGCGCCGCCAGCACCGCTTCCCGGTCTTCCACCGTGCGTAGCGGCGGATTCACCTTCAGATCGTTGCCGATGCGCACGTAGTCGTCCTGGGTCAGCAGGAGATAGTGCGGGCAAGTCTCGGCCCACACGTCGAAGCCTTCGCGCTTCAGGCGGGTCACCCAGGCTATCTCCTCGCGCGTCGCCGCGTGGCAGAGCACCAGGCGTGGGCGGGCCGAGGGCTTCATGCGTCGAAGCCCCCGCTCCAGGGTGTCGAGCGCCTTGGTGATGGCCTCCACCGGGCGCCGCAGGTGATGGACGCGGGTAGGGTCCTGGCCCGGAGGCGCGACCACCGCGCTGCAGAACCCCGTCTCGTCCTCTGCATGGACCGCCACCCGCCGGTAGGCCGCGAAGATGGCATCGATGGCCGCGTCGCTGGTGAGAGCTTCGTCGACCGACGACTTTGCCATGTAGATCTTCGCGCTCGCCACCGGGCTACCGGGGAGCGGCGCCAGGGGGAACGTCGCCTGGTAGTGGAGCCCCCAGTGGAGTGGGCACTTTTGCGTGTACAGCGCACGCTTCTCGGCGAGCGCCTCCGGCGTCGCGCACGGCGGAACGGTGTTGGGCATCTCCAGAACGGTGGTGACGCCGCCCGCCAATGCCGCCGCGGACCCGGAGAGAATGCCTTCCTTGTGGGTCACCCCCGGCTCGCGAAAGTGCACGTGGGCGTCCACGAGGCCGGGGAGCACCAGGAGCCCCTTGGCGTCGATGGTCTCGCCCTCGTCGGTCGGGCCCGGCGCAGCGATCCAGCGGCCGTCCTCCGCGTGCAACGTTCCCCGCTCGAGCTCGCCTTCGGTGTTCAACCAGGTCGCGTCGAGGATGCGCATGGGCCGTGGTTTTTAGGCCATCGGCAGCAACGCATTGTGTCGAATCGGTGAACTCGGCAAGTGGTTCATGGGCGGCGTGGGGGAATGCAACCTCGGTGCCCCCGGGATCTCGAAATCGTCACGCGCTCTCTCGAACGTCGTTCGCCGCGCTCTGGAGCACGTTCGATCCACGTACGCGAAGGGCCGCGAGGCCTCGCGAGATCGTCATCGCTCGCGAGGCGGAGCGCCACGGACCGCGGTGACCTTCCGCGGAAACTCGCCCTTTTTCCCTACATCGGCGCTGGCCCGCTGCGTGCTTCGGAACGCGTTGCAGCATGAACCCCGCGTCCGACCCTTTTCGCTCGCTCTACGACGACCACAGCGCCACCCTCGCGCGCTACCTTCGGCGCTTCGGCGTGACCGACGTGGACGACGTGGTGCAAGAAGTCTTCGTCGTCGCCTCCCGGCGCCTGAGCGACATCCGCTCCGGCTCCGAGCGCGCCTTCCTGTTCGCCGTGGCTCGTCGCGTGGCGCTGCGCACGCTGCAGCGGGAGCGCGCACGGGCGGGCGACGAGACCAGCGAGGCCACCTGCGATCACGCCGCGGACATCGAGGCCGCCCTCGAGACCATGCGTCGCCGGGCCTACCTCGAAGAGGTGATGCTCGCCATGGACGACGACCTTCGCGACGTCTTCGAGCTCTTCGAGTGCGAGGAGCTCGACAAGCGCGCGGTGGCCGAGGCGCTGGGCATTCCGGTGGGCACCGCCTCGTCGCGCCGACGCCGCGCCCGAGCCTTCGCGGTGGAGTACGCACGGCGGTTTCACCCCGATGCAGCCGAACCCCTGGCGGGCGCCCGCAGCGGCCTCTTCCTCGCGGGACGAGAGTGGTATGCGGCCCACCAGGTGTGGGAAGGCTACATGGCGCGGGTGGACCCCAAGCTTCGGGAAGAGCTCCCGTACCTGGCGGAGCGGAGCTGGCTCTCCGGCGACGAGGCCATGAAGCTGTATGGTGCATCCAACAACCTCGGCCTCTCGGAAGAAGCCCAGACCGACGTGGGGCGGTTCGTCTCCAGCCGCGTCAACCAGGCGCAGGTGAGCGAGCTGCAGCGGGTGGCCCGGCGGATCGATGACGGTGGCATGTGGCTCCTCGTGCGCAACGCCGCACGCATCTGGCGCAACGCCTTCGACGGCGGCACCTTCGAGACGCGCACCATCGGCCCCCAGCACGCGCATCTCGTGTGTCGCGCGCCCATGGCCCGGCTGCGGTTCTTCCGGCTCTGCGTCGCGGGAGCGGTGGAGAGCGCGCTCACGCCGTTCTCCGCGCGGGTGCGGCTCCTCGACGAGGGGCACTCCTCGTTCACGGTGTCGGTCGAAGCGGCCTGAGCGGCCGGCCCGCGCAAGCGCCATCGACCGCGCGCCCCATTCGCGATATCACCCCGGTCATGTACGGCCTCCTGCGGCCCTTCCTCTTCGCGCTCTCGCCCACCCGGGCCCACGCCCTGGCCTTCGCTGCCATGGCGCCCATGGAGCAATGGGCGCTCGCGCGACGCTTGTTCGGCGAGCCGGTGCCCCCGGATCCGCGGCTCACGGTACGCACCATGGGCCTCACCTTTCCGCATCCGGTGGGGCTGGCCGGCGGCTTCGACAAAAACGCCGCGCGGGTGCGCGCGCTGGCGGCGCTGGGCTTCGGTCACCTGGAGATCGGCACCGTGACGGCGCTCGCGCAAGCGCCCAACCCGGCCCCCAACCTTTTCCGCCTTCCGCTCGATCGGGCGCTGATCAATCGATTGGGCTTTCCCAACGACGGCGCGCAGGCGGTGGCGTCGCGGCTCGCGCGGGGGATGGTGAGCGTGCCCATGGGGGTCTCCATCGGCAAGTCGCGGCTGGTGCCGCTCGATGCCATGGAGCCGGTGCTGGCGGACTACGTGGCCTCGTTCCGTGCGGTGGTGGGCGTCGCCGACTTCGTGGTGGTGAACGTCTCCTCGCCCAACACCCAGGGGCTGCGCGCGCTCCAGGGGCCGGCCCTCGCGCGGGCGCTCTTCCAGGCGCTCCAGCGCGAGAACACCGGCAAGTTGCCGCTCCTCGTGAAGATCGCGCCGGACCTCGACGACGAGCAGGTGGACGCGGTGGTCGACGCGGCCCTGGACGAAGGTCTCGCGGGGGTGGTCGCGACCAACACCACACTCTCCCGCGCCGGGCTCATCACTCCGCCGAGCGAGGTGGAGGCCATCGGGGCCGGGGGCCTGAGCGGTCCGCCGCTGCACGCCCGGGCCCTCGCGGTGGTCGCGCAGGTTCGGAAGCGCATCGGCAAGGAGCGCACCGTCATCGGCGTCGGAGGCATCTCCAGCGCGAAGGACGTCCGATCCATGATGGACGCCGGCGCCGATCTGGTGCAGGTGTATACTGCATTTATCTACGGTGGCCCTGGCACCGTGCGGCGGCTGGTAGCGGGTCTCTGAAGAAGTGCTTCAGCTCCGCCGCGCCTCACGGGCGAGCACCCAGCGCCACACCAGGAAGAGCCCGAGCAGCACCGCGCCCACCGCGGCGAGCACCACCGCGCCGCTACCCCGCTGGATGGCGATGGACGCGCCCAGCGACACCGCGGTCCAGCAGGCGTAGCGCATCAGCACGTCGCCGTGGGTGAGACCGGTGGCCACCGCGCGCTGGTAGAGGTGGGTGCGGTGCGCTTGCCACACCTTCTCGCCGCGACGAGCCCGCCGCAGGAGGGTGAAGGTGCCGTCGAGCAAGAACGGCGCGAGCGCCACCGGACCGGCGAGGACCGGGATGCTCCCGTCGCCGCTCCCCACCAGCGGAAAGGTGGCGAAGGTGAAGCCGAGCACGGTGCTCCCGGCGTCGCCCAGGAAAATGCGAGCCTTCGGTGCATTGTGCACGAAGAACCCGGCCGCCGCGGCCACGAACGACGCGGCCACGAAGGAGAGCCCGGTGTGGTTCGCAGAGAGACCGATCGAGAGCGCAACGCCGGCCCCCATGGCCTGCACCGCAGCGATGCCATCCATGCCGTCCATGAAGTTGTAGATGTTGAGGACGCCGACGATCCACACCACCGCCAGCGGATAGGAGAGCAGGGCCGGGACCGCCACCGTGACTCCGGGCCAGAAGCAGAAGCTCCCCGGCAGCCCCACCACCACCACGAAGGCGGTGGCCACCGCGAGCTGCAGCCCGAAGCGCACGCCGGCGGAGACCGGCCGCAGATCGTCTACCAGGCCCACCACGAACACGGGGATCGCGAGGAGGAGCCAGACGAGGATCTCGCGTTCGCGGGTGGCCACGAAGGCCGCCGCTGCGCACACCCACACCGCGACGCACAGCGCGACACCACCGATGCGGGGCACCGGTACCGCATGCAGGCTGCGCTCGTTGGGAACGTCCACCAGCGATCGCCGGATGGCGAAGCTGCGCAGGTAGGAGCAGCCCAGGAGGGCGACCACGAACGCCACCGCCCACAGCCCAAGTCGAAGGGAAAGACTCAATGCTGGCGGTTATACCAAGTTCCTCGGGTCCGGGCGGCGCCGTGCGATCGATGCCCCGTCGCCGCGCCACAGCGTCCGAAGTGCATGAAATCACGGCTGTGTGGCACTCTTGTGTCGGCAAAATCCCGAAGTTTCGCCCGGCGCCCCCGCGATCTTCGTGCTAGCTCCTCTGTCGCTGGAGTTTCGTGTGCCAACCTCCCCCAAGGTAGCCCACGAGACCACCATCCTGAACCACCGGTTTGAACGGTGGGCCTCCTCAGCGCATCCCATTTCACGACGCATGCCCCGCATCTCCCTGCTCGAGAAAGCCTTCCTGACGCGTCCCGCCGTACGCCGGCTCCTCATCGTCCTCGTCCATCTGGCGCTGTGGTCGGCGTCCTTCTGGTTGGCCCTGGAGCTGCGCTTCGACGGCGCCATCGAGCGGAACTTCGCGGCGGCGGTGCCCAAGGCGCTGGTCGCCCTGCTCCTCGTGCGGGTGATCTCCTTCGCGGTCACCAAGCTCTTCCGTGGCATGTGGCGCTACGCCGGCATGCCGGAGCTCAAGGCCATCGTGTACGCCACCACGCTGGGCACGCTGGGCTTCTCGCTGCTCGGCCTCATGATCTCCGACCTGCGCATGCCGCGGTCCATCTATCTGGGCGAGTACCTCGCCTCCATCGTGTTCGTGGGCGGTCTGCGCCTGGCCCTGCGGGTCCTTCGGGAGCGCGCCTCCGGCCGGGTGGACCCGGAGGCGGTGCGCACGCTGATCATCGGCGCCGGCGACGCGGGCGAGAGCCTGCTCCGCGACGTGCAGCGCTCGGCCGCCAGCAAGTGGACGGTGGTGGGCATTCTCGACGACGACCCGTACAAGCACGGCTCGACCCTGCGCGACGTCCCCATCCTCGGTCCCGCCGACGAAGACACCCTCAAGCGCGCCATCGAGGTCCGCGAGGTTCAGCTGGTGGTCATCGCCGTCCCCAGCGGCAACGGCAAGCGCACCCGTGAGCTCACCAACCTCTGCCGCAAGCTGCAGGTGCGGGCGAAGATCATCCCGTCCGACCGCATCGAGGGCGTCCAGTTCGGCAACCTCCGCGACGTCGCCATCGAAGACCTCCTCCAGCGCGACGCCATCCAGCTCGACGTGAAGCAGGTCGACGCCTTCGTCGCCGGCCGCGTCGTCCTCGTCACCGGCGCCGGTGGCAGCATCGGCAGCGAGCTCTGCCGGCAGATCCTCGGGTTCAAGGCCAAGAAGCTCCTGCTCCTCGATCACGACGAGAACGCCCTCTACGAGATCGAGCGCGAGCTGCGCGGCGCGCACCCCGGAATGGCCATCGAGCCGCTCATGGGCGACATCACCGACGTCTCCCGCA
>JABFRG010001049.1 GCA_013141295.1 Polyangiaceae bacterium | reverse complement strand
TCCCTTCCCGTCGTCCAAGGCCCGGAAGCGGCGACGACACTTGATTTGAGGGCTCGAACTCTGATTCATCACAGGCGGAACTCCCCCTCATGGCTTGGCCCTCGACACCCCCGCCGGGATCGCCGGCGCGATTTCGGCTCCCGGAGCCGGACGCGCGGGAATTCCGCACGCCCGCGGGATGTCGAAGATCCTTTGTGAAGCCCGCGCGTCGGATCACCCAAGAATCGAGGTCTCCCGGTGTTCGACGACGCTTCCATACCCCCCAATCCACGCCTGCGGCCCGCCGTACGTCGTGCGGGGGCGCTTCGTGAGCACGCCGGCGGTCACCGACGAAGCGCTGATGATTCGCTTTCAACGCGGCGAAAAGGATGCGTTTCGGCACCTCGTCAAACGTCACCAGACGCCGCTCTACAACTTCGCCCTGCGGCAAACGCGCTTGCCGGCGCTGGCCGAGGACATCGTGCAGGACGCCTTCGTGCGCGTCGTGCAGAGCGCGCAGGACTTCAAGCACGAGGCGAAGTTCTCCACGTGGCTCTACACCATCACCCGCAATCTCTGCATCGATCAGCTGCGAAAGCATGCACTCCGCAAGCATCCGTCGCTGGACCAGACGCAGGGCGAGGAGGAGGGGCCGACCTTGGGCGAGCAGACCGCAGACACGCGGGCCAGCGTCGAGCGCGAGGCCACCGGGACGGAGCTCCAGGGTCGCATCACGCGGGCCGTTTCTGTGCTCCCGGAAGACCAGCGAGAAGTCTTCTTGTTGCGGGAGGTTTCGAACCTACCCTTCAAGGAGATTGCAGAGATCACCGGCGTTCCCGAGAACACCGTGAAGAGCCGCATGCGCTACGCGCTGGAGCGGCTACAAGAGGCCCTGGCGGAGTACGAAGACCTCGCCAAGGCCTTGAAGTGACGCGTCAAGTGGTTGCGTGAAGTCCCCAGAAGACCAAGGTTCCCAAGGTAGTCATGGATTGCGAGAAGGCAGATAGCTTGTTGCTCGACGAGCTCTACGGAGAGCTCGACGAAGTCACGAGCGCGGCGCTCCAGAAGCACCTCGCCGGCTGCGCGACGTGCTCCGCCGCCTTCGACAAGCTGTCGGCCACGCGCCGCATGGTGGCGCAGGATCTGGTGCCGGTCCCGGACGACCTCGAAGCCCGCATCATGGCCAAGGTGGAGGCCAAGGAGCCCCCCGCGACCACCTCCAATGTGGTCCGCCTCGAGCCCCGGTTCTCGCGGGTCGTTTCCGCCATGGGCCGCTGGGCCATGCGTCCGCAGACCGCCATGGCTGCGGTGTTCTTGCTGATGATCGGATCGAGCGCGCTCCTCCTCAAGGGCCGCGTGAAGCGCTCGCCGGAAGCAGTGACGGTCACCGAGCAAGGCGCTCCGGTCGCCGCGGTGGCTCCCACCAGCGAAGGTCGCTACGAGGATATGCCGGATCCCGCCGCGCACGGTCTCGGCGGCGCACGCCTGCGGGACACCACGTTGGTCCCGCAGACGGCGCCGGTCACCGCGCAGGGTCCCGGGGGCGGCTTGGCGTTCGTCCCCCCCGGCGAATACAAGCCGTCGATGGAGGCGGAGCGCGACAGTCTGGCGCAGCGCGGTGCCAGCAACGCAGCAGCACCGGCGGGCGCTGCGGCACCCGCGGCCGGCGATCAGACGAATCGCGAGGAGTACTCCGACGACCGCGGCGGGAAGAACGGCGCGCCTCCGCCGCCGGCCAAGGCCGCCCTGCGAACCGCCACCGCAGACCTCGACGAGGCGCAGAAAGAGGGCAAGGACAAGAAGTCCGATGGCGAGAGCGGCTTCGATGGCGCGCTGGCCACCTATCGCGCGCGGAACTTCGACGAGGCGGTCAAGCGTTTCGACGCCCTCGCCAAGAACGGCGACACGCAGGCCGCCCTCTACGCCGCCCGCAGCGTTCGCGACGGCCATGGATGCGCCTCGGCGCTCACCCGGTTCGATCAGCTGGCCTCCACCTCTTTCAACACGCCGGCCGGTTACGACGCCGCCCTCGAAGGGGGCATCTGCTACCGGAACCTGGGCCACCTCGACGCGGCGAGCTCGCGCTTCAGCAAGCTGGTGATGGTGCCCTCGCACGCCGCACGCGCGCAGGCCGAGCTCGATACCGTGCGCCGCATCGCCGAGCGCCGCTCCGACGAAGCCAAGGCGCGCAAGGCGGAAGCAGCGGGTGCCGGAGGTGCAGCAGCGCCGGCGCCGGCGCGCCCCGCCACGAAGGCTCCGGCAGACCCGGCGCCGGCCGCGAGCTCGTCGAACCGCTGAGGACGCCACCGATGCAGGACGGGGATCGGGCGCGAGCGTGGCGAGAACGGGACCAGCGGTGGGCCTCCGAGGCCGTGCTCGGCGCCCTCGACGGCGCGCGGGAGAACGTGCTCGGCTGGATCGTGCGGCTCCGGCCCGAAGCCCACGACGAAGAAGTGCGCGATCTGTACAACGCTGCCGCCACCCTCGGCCGGGTCATGGCAGAGCTCGATGCCTCGCGGGTGCTCGCCGCGGAGACCCTGGATAATCTGTGCGAAGCTGCGGAGCTCGGCCGGCCATCGTGGCTGCCGGGGGCCAAGGCCGCGCTCCTCGAGGGGTTCGTGACCAGCCGGGAAATGCGCGCGGAGGCCCGCGAACGGGGACGATGGGCGGAACCGGTGGTGGACATCGGCGAAGGCCGCGTCGCGGTCTTCGCCGCCATGGAGTCGGAAGACGACGCCGAGACCCGCGCGTGGGCCGACGGCCTGGTGGGTAAGCTGGCAAAACGGCGCGTGCGCACCATCGTCGCAGCGGGACGGGAGGGATCCCTCGCCGCCCTCCGCGATGCGGCGGAGATCGCCGGGATCGCCGTGGAGACCGGAGCCGAAGGTCCGCGCCAAAGCCCGGAGTCGACCGCCGCGGCGCCCGCTCCAAAGCGTCGATTTTGGCCCTTCGGCTGACCCCCCGGCGATGTGCTATAGACGCCCCGTGAAAGTGCGGAGCATCGCGGTCCTGGTCCTGCTCTCGGCGTGCTCCGATGGAGGCGACGCTACGGTTCGGGTTGCCCCGCAGATCGTGGCGCCGAAGGGCCTGCTCGATCGCGTGCGCGCCCTCAAGCTCGAGGTGGTGGATGCCGCCTCCGGCATCGCCTGCGACACCGCCCGCGGGACCACCACCGGCATCACCGCGAGCACCGCGCGGGTCGCCAGCGCGAACCTGACCGCGGCGGCCTGCAGCGGTCAGGGCCGCTTCTGTGGCGCCGTGGAGATGGACACCAGCGCCACGGCACGGGTCTTCATCGCCACCGGCACCGACGAGGGAGGCGCGACCTTCATGACCGGCTGCGCGACCGCGGTGGTCGACTCGGCCACCAGCCAGGTGTCCATCAAGATGCTGCGGAGCCTGCCCAAGGCCACCTGCGGCAACGGCGCCGTCGAGATCACCGAGCAGTGCGAAGGCACCGGCGACGCGCAGTGCGACGCGGCCTGCCACAGCGTCGAGTTCCTGGTCTCGTCGGCCTCCGCCGACAACGGGACCGTCGCCAACGCGGCGAAGACCGCGCCCGTGTTCGCCTGGGCCGATGGCAAGGGCGACGCCGGTCGATTCTTCGCGGTGTTCGGCGACGGCTCACCGGGCGCCGGCAACGACGACGTCTCCGCGCGCCTTCTCTCGGACGTGCTCGCGCCGATTCCCACGGTGCCGTTCGCCGCGTCCTTCTTCTTGCCGAACGATCCCGTGGTGACGCCGCCGAAGGCGCTCGCCGGCAACCAACGGCACCCCGCCGTGGCCACCAGCGGCGCGCAGAAATACGTCGTCTACGAGGATGACGGGACCGGCGTGGACATCGCGCTCCGGACCCTCGACGCGAACTTCAAGGCCACCGCGCTCGCGCCCCTGGTGGTCTCCAACGTGGCGGGCGATCAGATCAATCCGGCCATCGCTTCGGGCCCCCAGGGCAATCTGTTCATCGTCTGGCAAGACAACGCGACCTCGAAGATCTTCGGTCGCACGCTCACCCTTCCGGCCACCCTCGGACCCGAGCAGGAGCTCTCCAATGGCGGCACCAATCGCACCCCCGCGGTGGCGGCCACGCCCAGCGGCTACCTGGTGGTGTGGGAGAGCGGCGGCGACATCAAGCTCCGCGTGGTGGGCGCCGACGGGACACCCGGTGGCGGTGACACCACCGTCAACGAGGCCGTGGACGGCGCCCAGGAAGAGCCCCGCATCGCCTCGCTCGCCGACGGTCGCTACGCCATCGCCTGGACCGACCGAGCGAAGACCGACGACGCCAACGTGATGGTCCAGCGCTTCGCGGCCAACGGCCGCAAGGTCGCGGGCGATCAGGCCAAGCCGGTGCACGAGGCGCAGTCCAAGGGCGATCAGCAGTTTCCGGCGGTGGCCGCGGCGAGCGCGGTGGGCGGCTCCTTCGTGGTGGGTTGGTCCGACAAGACGACCGGCCACGTTCGCGCGCGCTTTCTCGGCGGTTCGGCGGGCTTCTTGCTGAACCCCACGGATGGGACCGAGACCGATTTCCAGGTGAGCCTAGCCGAGGGTCACACCCGCGAGCGCGTGACCATCGCCACCGGCGGCGCGACGCCTGCGATTGCCTTCGGATGGGAAGACAAGCAGGGCACCGCGCCCACCACCATCGTGCTTCGTCGCTTCCCTGCCCCGACGCGCTGAACCGCGCTCGCGCGCTCAGTCGTCGTGGTCCTGAACGCAGTACTTGCTGCTGCCGTTCTTCACGCGCTTGCACTCCCAGAACGACGGGCATTCGGAGAACGACTGGCACTCCTGGCTGCAGTAGCCGAAGCGCGCCTGCCCCCGCACGATGCAGATGCCCGAGGCGCAATCGCCGTCGGCACCGCACTCCTTGCCCACCGCGCGCTTGGGCGCCGAGGCCGGTTGGGCGGCGGCCGGTGCGGCCGGTGCGTCGGGTGAAGCCGCTCCGCCGATGACCTTGCCGCTGAAGCCGTTGTGCCGGCCGCAGGAGCGCTCACAGGCGACCTCCGGAAGCGCGCAGCAGCCGTTGTCGCAGTTCTGCGTGTTCACCACCCGTCGATCGTTGCAGAGGCAAGCCGTCACCGGGCAGGCTTGCGGAGACCCACAGGCGCTGTTGCATTGGACGGTCACCACGCCCGAGGCTTGCGCGGGGGCCGGGGTCTGCTGCGCCACGTTGGGATTCGGCTGCGGCTGCGGCTGCGGCTGCGGTTGCCACTGCGGCTGCGGTTGGGGTTGCGGCTGGACATCGGGCCCGTGCACGAAGGAGCCCATGAGCTTCGGCAGGCTCGCCACGAACAGGTTGGCGTGCCCCTGCAGATCCGGGTCCGCGGCAAAGTAGATCTTCCCGTCCCGGCCCCAGTGCGCGTCGCGGACCGGCCCGCGGCCGCTCGTGATCTGCTTGATGCCGGTTCCGTCACTCTTCACCACGAACAGGTTGCTGGCGCCGGTCTGGGTGGCGCCGCGGTTCGACACGAACGAGATGTAGGTCCCGTCCGGCGAGAACGTCGGGCTGTCGTTGTCGAACTCGTCGGAGGTGATCTGCGTGAGGCCCTTCCCGCTCTGCGCGCCCATGGCGAAGATCTGCGCGTGATTGCGCAGGCGCTTCACGAAGACCAGCTTCTTGCCGTCGGGGCTGTAGGCCGGGCGCATGCCGGGACCGAGCACCGTGAGCATGGTGCCGTCGATGCGGGTGGAGGCGATGAGGTCCTCTCCCTTCTTCTTCATGGTGAAGGCGACGCGCCCCCCCTCGGGCGAGACCGCAGGCCAGCGCGGCTCGGTGGCGGCGTGGGTGATCATGGTGAGCGAGGCGCCGGCAGACAACGACTCCGTCCGGAGCAGCCCCATCTCGCCCATGGTGTCGCTGACGAAGACGTAGCCGCGGCCGTTCGGCATGAAGGTCGGGTCGAGCGCGTGAACGCCGTCATTGGTGTAGAGGGCCGGCGCCGACGACTTTCGCGGGTCGATGCCCATGAGGGCGAAGGTCGCGGGCTTCTTCTTGGCCTTCGGGTCCACCTCGTTCTTGGTGAGGAAGAGCAGGAGCGTCCCTTCCGGCGACAGCACCGGCGCGCTGGCCTCCTCCTCCAGGGTGGTGAGCTGGGTGATCTGCACGTCGGCGTCAGGGCGGCGGAGGC
>JABFRG010000632.1 GCA_013141295.1 Polyangiaceae bacterium | reverse complement strand
GGGCCCACATGAGCACGTGATCGAAGCGCGGCGTCGCGTCGCGCCAGAACTCGTCCCAGCGGCGATTCCACTCGGCGTTGCAGTCGTCGGTGACGATACCGAACGCGCGCTCGGAGCCGCACATCCAGTTCTCGTTCCCCATGGTGGTGGGGAAGCTCTCGAGCACCAGGTGGTGAAAGCGCGCCGGCGGCGGATCCCGATACATGATGGGGAACGAGCGAGAGTGGGCGAACAGGAGCGGCGCGCTGGCGTTCCGCTCCACCACGTAGAAGCCCCAGGCGTGGAGCAGGCTGCGGGTGTTCTCGCTGGTCTCCTTGCGTTGGAACACCATAGGCAGGAGCCGTGCGCCTTCGGGCACCGCGTTCATGCCGGCGGTGAAGAGCTGCCGATCGTGGTCGAGGCGCACGAAATCCACGCCCATGCCCAGCGAGTACGTGGCCGCGCCCACCAGGAGAAGCTGCTTCAAGCGCACCGGGATGTCGTCCGGCAGGCGGAGCAAGAGCGCCATCCAGATGTACGGCACGAAGCGCGAGCTCACGTGGAACCAGTTCGTGGTGGTGTACGGCACCGCCAGGTACAGACCGGTGAGGGCCAGCAAAGCCACCGGTCCGAAGAACGTGGGCGACACCTTGCGCCAGCGGAGGAGCCCCCACACGCCGCCGATGATGGGCAGCGCGCTGGCGATGGAGAGCCAGGTGAAGCCCGCGCACCACTCGGCCCACATGTTGTAGCCGAGCTCCCAGGGCGGAAGCAGCTCGTTGATCTCCACGTAGCCGCTCATGGCTCCGGTGGGCTCGGTCCAGTGCCGGACCACCGAGTACACCGTGAGCAGCGCTGCCGGCGCCAGGGGCACCGCGAGGCGACGGGCGAGGCTCGAAAGCTGCCGCCAGTGCTGGGCCGCGTGGATGGTCACCAGCATGTACGCCACCAGCAGCGAGAAGCCGTGCGCGTACCAGGTGCACAAGGAGAGCGCGAGGATGCCCGCGGCGCGGCGCAGCGAGGGGGCCTCGAGCTGCCGGCGAATCACCATGAGCAGCGCCAGCGAGAGGGGCACGCCGAGGGCGAAGTCGAGCATGCCCTTCGAGACGAACCAGTTGTGGACCATGGGCCACACGAAGAAGCTGGCCACGATCATCCGGCGACGGCCGCCGAGCTCCAGGAAAAACCGGGGGTACACGAACGCGCCAACCGCGAGGGTGCCGGCCGCGAAGAGCCGGGAGGCCAGCGCGAACCCGAAGACCTTGCCGCCGAAGTACAGCCACGCGAAGAGCGCCGCGTTGGTCTTGAAGAACCCGTTGGAGATGAACTCCGGGTACTTGTCTGCGTGTGTGAGAATGTGCGCAGCGGCCAGGTGGTTCGGGAGGTCCTGGTAGGGCGGCACCTCGGTGAGCAGGAGCGGCCAGGCGCAAAGCACGAAAAGAGCGACGGAAATTGCCGACGCGAGGGACGTGTCGCTCTGCCCGATCGCGCGGATCCCTTCCACGAATCGGCGCAGCGATTGGCTCGAATCCGGAGTCGTCTCGAGCGGGGCTTCCCCCATCGAGCTCCGGCGACTCACCATGGCGACGTTGATCTTCTGCATCACACTCGAAATTCGCGTCCGCGGAACGACTCGGACGAGAAGCAAAAGAAGGCCCAAAGACCCGGCACTTCCGGGATTCGGGACCTTAGCGCCCACTTGTGCAGGTGTCTACCATACACGGGACGCCGCGGATTGCCGGCTCGGGGGTGATCATCGAGTCGTGACGGAGCCCTACCCTCGCAAACATTGCGGGGTTGGCACCCGGCGGCGGATGTGCCGTTTCGGGTCAATGCGCCTCGGCCCAGCTGAGGCCATCGCCGACGTCCACCACCAGCGGCACCGAGAGCGTGGCCGCTCCCATCATGGCCGCACGGATGCGTTCACGGGCCTCCGCCACCTCGGCCTCCGCCACCTCGAAGACGAGCTCGTCGTGCACCGTCAGGACCATCCGCGCCGACGGCGTCGGGGGGGCGTCGCCGAGGCGAACCATGGCCACCTTGAGGATGTCCGCCGCCGTTCCCTGGATGGGCGTGTTCTTCGCGATGCGCTCGGCCTCGAAGCGAAGGCCGCGATTGGCGGAGTGGAGGTTGGGCAAGAAGCGCCGGCGGCCGAGCATGGTGCGAACGGCTTCGCCGCGACGAGCGCCGTCCACGGTCCGCTCCATGAACTTGCGCACGCCCTCGTAGCGCTCGAAGTAGGCGGCGATGAAGCGCGCTGCCTCGGCCCGAGGAATGCGCAGCTGCTTGCCCAGCGCGGAGTCGCCCATGCCGTAGATGACGCCGAAGTTGATGGTCTTGGCGCGGCGACGCATCTCGCCGGTGACGTCGGCCTTGGGGACCTCGAAGATGAGCGACGCGGTGTGCGTGTGAACGTCCTCGCTGCGGGAGAACGCGGCGCAGAGCTCGGGATCTTGCGAGAGGTGGGCGAGGACGCGGAGCTCGATCTGCGAGTAGTCGGCGCTCACGATGCGCATGCCCGGCGGCGCCACGAAGGCCGCGCGGATCTCTTTTCCCACCTCGGTGCGAATGGGAATGTTCTGGAGGTTCGGGTCCGTCGAGGAGAGGCGCCCGGTGGCGGCCACGGCCTGCTCGAAGCGGGTATGGATGCGGCCGGTGCGCGCGTTGCGCGACCGCGGGAGCGCGTCGAGATACGTGCCCTTCAGCTTGTCGAGCTCGCGGAAGTCGCAGATGATCTGCGGAAGCTCGTGGAGCGTCGCCAGCTCCTCCAGCACCTCGGCGTCGGTGGAGCGGCCGCCCTTCGGCGTGCGCTTGAGCACCGGCAGCTTCAGATCGTCGAAGAGGATCGTCTCCAGCTGATCGCGAGAGCGAATCGAGAACTCGTGGCCCACCACGCGCTTGGCGTTGCCCTCGAGCTCCAGGAGCTCCGCCTCGAGGCGGGTGGAGGCACGGACGAGCTTGTCGGTGTCCACCAGCACGCCCCGGGTTTCCATGTCCGCGAGCACGCGTTCCAAGGGAAACTCCACCTCGTCGGCGAGCTTCGCCAGCCCCTCCGTCTCGAGTCGCGGCACGAGCGCCGTCGCCAGCGCAACGCCCAGCGCCGCACGCGGCCCGGCCACGTCCTTGGCGCGCTCGGTCTCCATCATCTCGAAGGGGTCGACCGCGCCCTTGCCCTTGCCGGTTCCCTTCCCGGTGCGCGCCGGCGTCTCGTGGGGCGTCAGCGGAAGCGCTGCACCGAACTCCCGCTCCGCCAGGCTCCGGAGATCGTGCGGCGCTTCCGGATCGAGCAAGTAGGTGGCGAGGAGCGCATCGAAGCGCGGCCCCTCGAAGCGCACACCGGCGCGCGCGAAGAGGACCTCCGCGAACTTCAGATCGTGGCCTACCTTCATCACGGTCGCGTCCTCGAGCGCGGGTCGAAGCAGCGACACCGCCTCTTCCCAGGCGATCTGCGGCGGCGCGCCCAGGTACCGGTGCGACACCGGCAGATACGACGCGGCGCCCTCGCTGGTCGCCAGCGCCACCCCCACCACCTCGGCGCGAATGGCCGACGGGTCGGTGCCGAATACATGGATCGCGAGCTTCTTGTCGCGCTGCGCCTGGGCCACCAGCGCCGTCACGTCCTCCTTGGTGCCCAGCAACGTGGCGGGCGTCACCGCGAACGTCCGCGTGGGCTTGGGCGCCTCGGAAGCGCGGCCGCCGCCACCGCCGCCGGCACCTGCCGGACCGCCGAGGGAATCGAGCAAGCGCGTGAACTCCAGCTCCGCGAAGAGGCGCCGGAGCTCGTCGACGTTGGCGCCGCCGTACTTCAGGTGCTCGCGATCCCAGGCGATGTCGCAGTCGCTCTTGAGGGTGACCAGGCGCTGCGAGACGCGCGCGTCGGCCTCGTTGTCGCGCAGCGCATCCCGGAGCTTCGCGCGCTTGATGTCGTCGAGGTGCGCGTACAGGCCCTCCAGCGTCTCGTACTGGTTCAGGAGATCGCTGGCGGTCTTGGGGCCCACGCTGGGCACCCCGGGCACGTTGTCGGAGGTGTCGCCGGTGAGCGCGAGAAAGTCCCGCAGGCGGCTCGGCACCACGCCGAACTTCTCCTTCACCTCGTCGGGTCCGTACACGCGGTCACGCATGGAGTCCCAGAGCACCACGCGATCGTCGCCGTCGCGCACCAGCTGCATGAGGTCCTTGTCGGCGCTGACGATGACCACCCGCACGCCCGGGTCCTGCACCGCGCGCGCCACCACCGAGGCGATGACGTCGTCGGCCTCCACGCCGTCCTCCTGGTAAACCGGCACGTTGTAGGCGCGGACGATCTCCTCGCAGCGCCCCATCTGTTGCTTCAGATCCGGGGGCGGCGGCGGGCGGTTGGCCTTGTAGCGATCGTCGATGGCCTTGCGGAAGTTCGGCACCCGGGAGTCCATGGCCACCGCGAACATGTCCGGCTTTCGGCCGTTGACGATCTTCTGCAGCATGTTCACGGTGCCCATCACCGCGTGGGTGGGCTCCCCCTTCGACGACGAAAGGGGCGCGATGGCGTGGTAGGCCCGGAACACGTATCCGGAGAGGTCCACCAGGTAGAGAACCCCTGATTCCCCGGGCTTCGGCAAGCGAGCGGCGGTCATGGGCAACCCCCTTATCACCGGTCTCGCCCCATATGGACGGATCCGTGGCTCGGCGTTTCCGCCGAGAGCGGAACGGGCGAAGGCCGGTAGCCCGTTGAACGAAACGGCCCCTCGCGCCGTCCAAGGTACGTGCCCTTTCCTCGACACACCCCCCCCGAGCGGTTAGTCTCGATGCGACGCGGGGCCCGCTCCTAGCTCCGCTCGGCGCATCTTTCCACCTGCGCATCGCTTATCCCATGTCCACGACCGACATCCCCAGCACCGAGATCATCGACGGCAAGTACCGTCTCATTCGCCTCATCGGGCGAGGCGGCATGGGGTCCGTGTGGGAGGGCCAGCACATCCAGCTGGGCCGCCGCGTGGCCATCAAGTTCATCGAGGCCGACCACGCCAACAGCGCCGAGGCCGTCGCACGCTTCGACAACGAGGCGAAGGCCGCCGCGGCCATCCAGTCCAAGTACGCCATCTCCATCGAGCACCACGGGGTAACGCCCGACGGCCGGCCGTTCATCGTCATGGAGTTCCTCTCCGGCGAGCCGCTCGACAAGCGCCTGGAGAAGTTCGGGCGCCTCTCGCTCCAGGACACGGCGCGCATCATCCAGCAGGTCTCCCGGGGCCTGGCCAAGGCCCACGAGCGGGGCATCATCCACCGCGACCTCAAGCCCGAGAACATCTTCCTCGTGGCCGACGAAGAAGACGGCAGCGAGATCGCCAAGGTCCTCGACTTCGGCATCGCGAAGATCAAAACCGACGGCCTCAGCATCTCCAACAACACCCGTACCGGCGCCATCCTCGGCACGCCGTACTTCATGTCTCCGGAGCAGGCGCGCGGTCTCCGCGACATCGATCATCGAGCCGACATCTGGTCGCTCGGCGTCATCGCCTATCGCTGCGTCACCGGCAAGCTGCCGTTCGATGGCGAGTCGGTGGGCGATCTGCTGGTGAAGATCTGCGTCGCGCCGCTCCCGATGCCCTCCCAGCTCGTTCCGACGCTGCCGCAGACCTTCGATGCATGGTTCGCGCGGGCGCTCGAGCGAGAGCCGTCGTCGCGCTTCCCCAATGTATCCGAGGCTGCCCACGCGCTGGCGGAGTGCGCCGGCATCACGGTCCGCCGCAGCAACAACAATCCGATGCCCGCGGCCATGCCGCCGAGCGCGCACACCGCGGGCCTGGTGCCGCCCACCACGCCTTCGCCGGGCCAGGGCGCGTATGGAACGCCGCCCCCCGGCTATCCGTACCCGGGCGCAACCCCCGCGCCGTACAGCGGCACACCGCTCCCCTACAAGCACGCGGTCACGTCGGCGGGGCTCAGCACGTCCACCACCAACCTGCAGACCACGAAGGCCCGCGGACGCGGCATCATCTTCGCGCTCGCCGCCATCTTCGTGCTCCTCGGGGCCGGCGCCACGGTCTTCGGATACCTCGCCTTCTTCCGCAAGCCCGCGGTGGAAACGACGCCGGTCCTCGCGTCCACGCCGCCGCCGGGCGTCCCCAGCTCCGCGGAGCCCACCGCGTCACTCGCGCTCCTCGCGCC
>JABFRG010001281.1 GCA_013141295.1 Polyangiaceae bacterium | reverse complement strand
CTCCTTGCGCCCGGCCTCTTCAGCTGCCCGCGTGGGAAACGCGGTCCTTCTCGTTGCGTAGCGATTGCTCCTTTCGTTGGGTGCCACGGTGGAGAAGGACGGCGCGCTCGCCCTTCCGCATCCCGCCATAGAGCACCACGCGTGCCAGCGCCCTCCGCCCACACCTTTCGGCAAGTTGCCCGGCTCCACCGAGTGGCCCGGACAGAAGCCCCCTGTCCTCGACCACTACGGAACGATCGGCTCCGCGGTCAGCGTCCCCAGAAACGGTGGAATCGACCACTGCGCCGCCACCGAGAACGGCATCAGCCAGGGTTCGTTGTCGCCCGCCGCGCGGCGATCGTCACCCGCGAGGCCACCCTGACCGTACAGCTCGGTCACGTCGACCAACGTCTTCGCGGTGCCACCGTGTCCATAGAACGAGAGCCCGGCGGTCCCGCGAAGCGCCGGCGTCTTGAACGCCCCCAGCATGTTCTTCGTGGCGACGGGCTCCGCCGATCCCGCGGTCGGCGCGTCGCTCCAGCGGCCGCTGGCCCTGAACTCGCTCCGTAGCAGCGCCGCGATCCCCTCGCTCCGCCCCGGGTCCGCAGACCCGTCTGCGCGCCCGGTCGGCATGCGCGTGTTGTGAAACGCGTCATCGGTGAGCCGTGGCCCCCAGTGGCATTGCATGCAGCCCGCCTGCGCGAAGATCGAGAGCCCCTGCTTCTCCAGCACCGACAGCGCGCTGGGGTCGCCTCCGATGTACCGGTCGAGCGCGTTGGGCTTCGCGCGAAACGTCCGTTCGTAGGCGGCGATGGCCTTGCCCACGTTCACGAACGCCCGCGTGACGTCCGTCTGCACTTGCGGCGCCAGCGCATCGTAGGCCGCGTCGCCCGGCTTGCCGGCCTCCGGCAGGCTCGAAGGATCCGGAAGCGGCGTGCCGGGAAACGCCTTCGCATACGCGTCTGCGTAGCGCGCGGCCACGCGTCGTACGACGAACACGCGCGACGCGTCGAACTCCTTCGGGTTCTCGAACGGCCCGAGCGCCTGCGCCCAGAGCGTCTCCGCGCGACCATCCCAGAACTGCGCCCGGGAGAAGGCCGCGAACACGATGTCGGGCGTCTTCCGATCGCCCTCGGCGACGCCCCGACCGTGCGGAAGGCCATCGCTCAGCTGCTTCTGCGGATCGTGGCACGTCGCGCACGAGACGGTCCCGCTTGGCGAGAGCGATGTGTCGGCGAAGAGCGCCTTTCCCAGCGCGGCTGCATCCGGAGCGTCGGCCACCGCGTTGGTGGGATCTGCCGGTGGCGCGCCGGGCAGCGTCATTGCGCGAACCAGGTCCCACTCGTTGCGATGAAAGATCCCGTCCACCAGCGGCTCGTCCGTCCGCGCCGGCTTGGCCGCACCATCGAGCGCGGCGACCACGCTCCGCAGCCGGTGGCGCAGCTCCGCCGGATCGGGATTGGAGACGAAGTCGCGCACCGTGAGGGTTCGCGTGTCGACGAGCACGTAGAGGGGAAGCGGCACCCCGGGACTGTCTGCCACCGCCCGGAACGCGAATGTCGGGTCCGCGCCCACGGCGACCTTCACGTTCTCGTTGCCCGCGGCACCGAGCATCGCCTTGCGAAATGCCACGGCGTCGGCCGCGCCAGCCGGTGCGTTGTCGCGATCGCCTACCACCAGGTCCAAGAATCGGAGCCGAGGGGAGACGTCGAGGGACGCGAGCTCCGACGTGTGCTCCGCGTGCCACGCGCAGGTGCCGCACCACGCGCCGCCGTGAACGCGCACGACGAGCACCCGCGACGCAGGGGCGCACGGCTCGAAGTAGTCCGCCACGGCAACGGTCCCCGGAGCGCCGTCTTCCCGCGCGCCCTCGAAGCGCAGGGCCGGGAGGCGCGCGCCCATGGCGATCTGCGAGCCTCCAGGCCCCGGGGTGTCCTCGCACCGGGCGCTCACCGGCTTCGTCGGGGGCGCCGGCGTGCTGCCTCCCTCGCCCCCACCGCTACAGGCCATTGCCGTTGCGCCCGCCAACAAGGTGGCCGCAGCCAGAACGACGAAGCGCGCATGCGCCCGTCGCAGGGATGGCATCGAGGGACGCGGCGAGAGAGAGGCGCTCACGGTTGGCTCAGGGCGTCTTCCAGTCGATGTCGAGCTTCCACACCGAAGCGCCGATGGCGTATGCGGTCTTCTTGTCGACGAAGCGGAACCGGTTGATGGCCGGACCGAGCGCGGGGTCCGCCTCCCAGGTCTTTCCACCGTCGACCGTGCGGTACGAGGGCTTGGTGGCGCTCTCCGAGGCGATCCAGCCGATGTCCTCGGTGATGAAGCCGATGCCGATGGCGGAGAAGCCCGACTGCGGGTTGGCTGCGAGCGGCAGCGGAACCTCGGCCCAGGTGGCGCCTCCGTCGGTGGTCTTGGCGAGGGTGGCCGGTCCGGAGACGGAGTCTTGAATCGACGCGTACCCGACCTTGTCCGAAGGGAAGCTCAGCTTCCAGCACAGGCTGCTGGGAGTCGCCGAGGCGAACACCTTGGAGAACGTCTTGCCGCCGTCGGTGGTCCGCATGATGGTGCACACCGAGGGAGTGCCCGCGCTCTGGCCGGCGATGATGCCTTCGGTGGGCGAGGTGAAGCGCGCGTCGATGAGCATGCTCAGGTCGGTGGTGAGGTCGGTAGCGGTCCAGCTCGCGCCGCCGTCGCTCGTCGCGAGCATGTGCGAGGGACCATTGGCCCGGCCCACGCCGAAGATGTGCTGCGCATCCACCGCGGTGAGGTTGCAGATGCCCTTGGGGGTGGCGCCGGTGATGTTGGTGACCGGAGCCCAGTTGTCGCCGCCATCCTTGGTCTCGTAGAGCACCGTGGCGTCGTCGATGGATCCGGTGAGGCCGGCGCCCAGGTTCCCGGCGAAGCCGTGCTTGTCGTCGGTGAAGAGCACTGCGCGGAAGTACGTCCCCGGGTGCGAGAACACCACCTTCCATGTCTGGCCACCGTCTTCCGTCCGGTGGATGCTCGACGCCGGTCCGTTCACCGCGAAGCCGCGGAGCGCCGAGGTGAAGAAGATGTCGTCGAGCTTTCCGCCCTTCGGCGCGGCAGGCGCGGCGCCGAGCTTGGTCCAGGTGGCGCCCAGCACCGCCTCCGCATACGCCGCCTTCACGTCCACGCCCGCGTCGGGCGTCACACCCGCATCGGGGGTCGGGGTCACCGGGGTCGAGCTGCTGCTGCAGGCGAGAAGGAGCGAGAAGGGGAGGGCATGGCGAAGCTTCATGGCCATGGCTTTGCCCCAGGCCTCGGATCCCCGCACGTTAATCGAGGTTAAACGCAGGCCCATCGCCGCTGAAGCGCCGGTTTCACCGGTGAGCGCCCCGGTACTGCGCGCGCCCCGGGCGCGCCCCCCTTCGACCGCCTGTGACTCATGAAACTATTCATGAAATTCGGTGCTGCGCCGGGCACGAAGGTTGAACTTAGCCACTCCCGGAGGTTTCAGAACATGCTTCAGCGAAAGATTTTTGCGGTGGGTGCGACGGCTCTGGTTCTCGGTGCGATCGCGCTCGTGGAAAACCAGGCGGGGGCCGACGAAGCGGTGAACTGGACCCTGACCGGATGCGAGGGTGGCAAGGTCGCCAGCGGCGGAAAGTGCAACCTGAAGAATCAGGGGAACCAGCGCTGCCTGATCCACGACAAGAACCGTGGCCAGACCGACTGGGGCTTCGGCAATTGCGATGGTCAGCAGGTCACCCTGGTCACCAAGTCGGGCGCGGCGCCCAAGTGCGGCGACACCGTGGCCCTGAAGATCGGCAACGAGTTCTTCCGCAAGTGCGTGAGCCCGCAGCTCGTCGGTATCAACATCTGCTCGGAGAGCGCGTCCAGCCCGCAGGAGCACATCGGGGGCACCAACGCCACCCACTGGGACTGGCAGATCAAGGGCTGCGCCGAGGGGACGCCGCTCGATCAGGACAAGCCCTTCGCGCTCCACAACATCGCCAAGAACGACAGCGTCGTGTTCGCCAAGCGTCCGAGCAAGGTGGCCGACACCTGCTGGGCCAGCAAGATGAAGTTCGGCCAGTGCACGACCATCCGCGACAAGTGAGAGGGCGCGGCGAAGCCGCGCATTTCGACCCGTCGAAATCTCTGTGTCGAGGTACTAGAGGCTCTTGCCGTCCATCCGCGTGATGTTCAGGCTGTCGGCGTCCACGCCCTCCAGGCATCGGACGTTGACGGCGAACATCGGGGTGCCGTCCTTCGTGGTCCCGCGCCCGAATGCACGCACCCCGCAGGTGGCGCAGAACAGGTGGTGGATGTTCTTCTCCCCGAACTGGTAGTCGGTGAGCGCGTCCTCACCGGCCTTCAGCTCGAAGGCGTCTTGTCCCACGAAGGTGAGCACGTACCCACTGCGGGAGCAGATGCTGCAGTTGCAGGCGATGACGTTGCCGAGGTCGACCTTGGCCTCGAAGCGGACTTTGCCGCAGTGACACGAGCCTTGGTGGGTAGCGGGGCCGGTGGATTCAGTCATGGGGAGCTCTCCTGGCTCTCTCGCATATCGCAGCTCGGTCCCCGCGCATTGTAGAAGTGCGTCAGCGGAGGCCGAGCTTCTTCATTTTGCTCTGCAAGGTGGTAGGCGGCAGCCCCAGCAGAGCGGCCGCGCCGTCTTTCCCGTAGACCTTGCCGCTGCAGCTGGCGAGCGCTTGCGCGATGACGGTACCCTCCGCGTCCCGCAATCCGGCGAGCGACGAAGGGCTCGGTGCCGCGGGCATTGGCGGCGGCGCGCTCCGGGGCGCTGGCGATGCGCGTCCCCCGCGGCCGGTGAGGCGAAGGCCGAGATCGCCCACGTCGATGGCGCCGGCCTGTTTCACGATGGTGGCGCGCTCGATGGCGTTCACCAACTGCCGCACGTTGCCGGGCCAGCTCTCGGCCTTGAGCGCGTCCTTCGCCTCTTCCGTGAAGATCCACGGGCCTCGCCCGTGTGGTGCACGCATCGCAAGCTCGCGCAGGTGCTCCCACGCTAGCGGCAAGATGTCCTCGCGGCGCTCGCGCAGCGGCGGCAGCTCGATGGGAAACACCGCGAGTCGATAGTAGAGGTCCTCGCGAAAGCGCCCGTCGCGCACCGCGGTCTCGAGGTCCACGTGGCTCGCCACGATGACCCGCACGTCCACCGGCACCACCTCGTCGGAGCCCACCGGCTCCACGGTCTTCTCCTGCAGCGTGCGCAGCAGCTTGGTCTGCACCGCCAGCGGCATGTCGCCGATCTCGTCGAGAAAGAGCGTGCCGCCGCTCGCCGCCAAGAACCGCCCGGGCCTGGATTTCACCGCGCCGGTGAAGGCGCCCTTCACGTGACCGAAGAGCTCCGACTCCACCAGGTTCTCCGGGATGGCGCCGCAGTTGAGCTTCACCATGGGACCCTTGTGCCGCGGGCTCCAGGCGTGGATGGCCTGCGCCAGCACCTCCTTGCCGCTGCCGGTCTCGCCGTGAATCACCACGTACGAGTCGGTGACGGCCACCTGCTTCGCCAGTCGCACCACGCCCTTCATCACCGGCGACTCGCTCGCTTCCAGCCGTCGGCACGCTTGCTCTGCCCCACCCGCTTCGTCCACCAGCACGCGGTTCTGTTCTTCGAGGAGTGCGCGGGCGGTCTCTACCTCGGCCGATTGTCGCGCGAGAACCATGGCCATGGAGACCAGCTGTCCGTAGACGTTGCAGAGCGTCGACGTGCTCTCCGTGTAGTTTCCACATACCGTGGAGTCGAGCGTGATGATGCCCAGCGCCCGGTCTGCGCCGTAGAGTGGGATGACCATGCACGAGTGGCCCGGCGGCAGATCGAGCACGCCGTCGTAGGGATCGCCCTCGTCGCCCTCGTGATCGTGCTGCGCCAGCACCATGGGCTGCCGCACCGTCAGCGCTCGCCGGATCGACGGAAAGCGCGCGAGGGGTAGGGTGTGACCGCGGACCTTGCTGGCCAGCCGACCCTCGCCGACCCGAAGCACCAGCGTGTCGCCATGGAGCTCGTAGAGCGCGGCGAGATCGTAGGGCACCACCTTGGCCAGCGCCGCCAGCGCATGGCGAAGCGTGAGATCGAGCGCCTCCGGCGCGCTCGCAAGCGAGAGCAACTGGGAGAGATCGCCGAACGCCGCCTCGGTGGACATCGTCCATCAACCTAAC
>JABFRG010000665.1 GCA_013141295.1 Polyangiaceae bacterium | reverse complement strand
TTGAGGACGGCGCCGAGGCCGCGATCCACCACGAACTCTTGCAGCTTCGCCTCCAGCCCCTTGGGCGCCAGATCGCCGATGCGCGGCGGCGGGAGCCCCAGGGTGGGCGTCAAGAGCACGTCGTATAGCGTGTAAAATGCAGCCATGCGACGCACCAGGATCTGCACGTTGCGGCGCGCTTCTTCCAGGCGCACCGCCGAGATGGTGGAGCCGAGCAGCGCTACCACCCGGGTGGTGGTCTCGAAGTCCCGCCGGAGACCACGGCGGCCCGCGGCGCGCTCGGCCTCGGCCATGTCTTGTGCGAGGGCCACCGAGACGAGGGTGAGCAAGTCGGTGGCGGTGGCGTCCGGGTCCACCACCGGCGACGCCTCTTCCACCTCGTGACCGAGCGAGGCGCACAGCGCCGCCACGTCGTCGGCCGCGGCCAGCACGTCGGCATGGGGCGTCGAAGGTAGCAGCGGCGTCTTGCACAGGGCGATGCGCAGCCTTCCGGCGGGGCGGCTCATCTCTTCCAGGTACGGACGGTCCGGACGCTCGACGCCGTAGGGATCGCCCGGCGCGTACCCGGTGGTGGCGTCGAGCAAGGCGGCACTATCCCGCACCGAACGCGTGAGGGCATGGTCCACCGTGAGCCCCAGCCATCCCTCGCCCACTTCCGGCGGGCCCGGCGTTCGGCCGCGCGTGGGCTTCAAGCCGAAGAGACCGGTGCAGGATGCAGGGATGCGGATGGACCCGCCGCCGTCGCCGCCGTGCGCGATGGGCACGATGCCGGCCGCCACTGCCGCCGCCGAACCGCCGCTGGATCCTCCGGGCGTCCGCTCCAGATCCCAGGGGTTTCGCGCGGGGCCCTGGGCGCGCGGCTCGGTGTACGGGGTCAGCCCGAACTCCGGCGTCTTGGTCTTGCCGATGAGAATGAGGCCGGCGGCGCGCTGACGGGTGATGAGCACCGAGTCCTCGGTCGCGATGGCATCCTCGAAGAAGCGGCTGCCACGCCGGAACGGCGCCCCCGCTACCGGCTGCACCAGGTCTTTCACCAGGAACGGCACGCCGGCGAACGGCGCATCGGGCAGCGACTTCTGCGCGGCAGCGCGGGCGCTCTCGTCCATGCGGGCCACGATGGACTGGATGCGCCCGTCCACGAGATCGATGCGCTCGAGGGCGGCGTTCACCAGCTCGAGCGGGCTCACCTGCTTCTCGCGCACGAGCGCTGCGAGACCCAAACCATCGTGCTCGGCGTATTCCGGAAATCGGGGCATGCTGGAGGCCTAGCACTCCTTCGTCCGATTCGCCCTGAGTGGTCGTTCGAGGCGACGGGATTTTGGATTTGGCGCGCGCAGAACGACTTCGTGTCCTTCGAGCACGACGAATGCAAATTCGCCGAGAAAGACCGAGCATCGGACGGGCACGAGGAAGAATCGGACGAAGGAGTGCCCGCACTCCTGCGCGCGCTTTTCACCCGCGCGACTTCACGGTTCGGCCACCGGCGACGAAGGTGGCGCGTCCGCCTCGCCGCGCGCTCTCCGGCGGCGCAGCACCAGAACCGTACCGACGGTGGCCACGACCACCACCGCGAGCGCGATCCACACTTCCAGGGGCGCGGCCCGGAGCGCGTCGAACACCTTTTGCCCGAAGAAGCTCATGAGGAAGAGCGGGAGCAGGTATCCGGCGAAGGAGCCCCAGAAATGCGTCCAGAAGCGCACCTTCGAGACGCCGAAGAAGGCGTGGAGCAAGGGCGGCATCCAGAAGATCAGCCGCAGCACGAACACCGTGGCCAGCGCGCGCTTCGCCAGCGCCTCGTCGTACTTGCGAAAGCGAGCGGGAATCTTGGTGGCGATCCAGTCGCGCGCCACGAAGCGGGCGAAGGAGAAGCCCACCACGCTCGCCGCCATGGTGCCGGTCATCGACAGCGCGAAGGCCACCGGCCAGGGCCAGATGAGCGCCGCCGCCATCACGAACACAGTCCCGGGAATGCCGAACGGCTGCAGCGCCGCGTAGGCGACGATGAACGCGAGGTAGCCCAGCGGGCCGAGGTCGAGCAGCGTTTGCGTGAGCCGCGCCGGATCGCGCACCTGCGCGAAGATGCCGAAGCGCTGGGCCAGCACGAGCACCAGCGCAACCCCCACCACGGCGGCGATCTTGGCGTTTCGCGCCGCTTGCGGCTTCGAAGGCGGTGACAACGGAGGTCCGATGAGGCTACCGCGCACCCCGTTGCGTGGGAAGCGCCGGAGAGGGTGCGTGGAGTGAGCCCTTGTGGGCTCGGGCCGGGCGGCGTACACCTTTGGGGCTATGCCCGAGTTCATTTTCACGATGCAGGGGGTGACCAAGGTTCACCCGCCCGACAAGAAGGTCCTCGACAACATCCACCTGTCGTTTTACCCGGGCGCCAAGATCGGCGTCATCGGTGCGAACGGCTCCGGCAAGAGCTCGCTCATGCGCATCATGGCGGGCGTCGACACCACCTTCGGTGGCGAAGCCAAGCCGCACCCGGGCACCCGCATCGGGTACTTCGCGCAGGAGCCCGACATGGGCAGCGCCAAGACGGTGTGGGACGCGGTGAGCGAGGGCGTCGCGGAGACGCGTGCACTCCTCACGCGCTTCGAGGAGATCAGCAACGCCCTGGGCGAGCCCATGGATGGCGACGCCATGCAGAAGCTCCTCGACGAGCAGGCCTCGCTGCAAGACAAGATCGACGCCGCCGACGCGTGGAGCCTCGACCGCCACGTGGAGCTGGCCATGGACGCCCTGCGGGTACCGCCCGCCGACGCGGAGATCGCCGTGCTCTCCGGCGGCGAGAAGCGTCGCGTGGCGCTCTGCCGCCTGCTGCTCTCACGCCCGGACATGCTGCTCCTCGACGAGCCCACCAACCACCTCGACGCCGAGTCGGTGGCTTGGCTCGAGCGCTTCCTGCACGACTATCCGGGCACCGTGGTGGCGGTGACCCACGACCGTTACTTCCTCGACAACGTCGCCGGGTGGATCCTCGAGCTCGATCGTGGCCGCGGTCTCCCGTTCAAGGGAAACTACACCGGTTGGCTCGAGCAAAAGTCCACGCGCCTGGCCCAGGAAGAGAAGGCCGAGTCGGCGCGCACCCGAAAGCTCAAGCAGGAGCTCGAGTGGGTGCAAGCATCACCCCGCGCGCGCCAGGCCAAGAGCAAGGCTCGTCTCGCGGCGTACGACGAGCTCATGGCCCAGTCGGCCAAGGGTCCGGACGATCCGACGGAGATCTCCATTCCCCCGGGCCCGCGCCTGGGCGATCTGGTCATCGAAGCCAAGGGGCTCACCAAGTCGTACGGCGACAAGCTGCTGTTCGAGAACTTCGAGTTCCTTCTGCCCCGTTCCGGCATCGTGGGCGTCATCGGCCCCAACGGCGCGGGCAAGACCACCCTGTTCAAGATGCTCACCGGCCAGGAAACCCCTGACGCCGGCGAGCTCCGGGTCGGCGAGACGGTGAAGGTCTCGTACGTCGACCAGAGCCGCGACTCCCTCGATCCCAAGAAGAGCGTGTGGGAGCTCATCTCCGGTGGCTCGCCCACCATCGCGGTGGGCAAACGCGAGCTCAACAGCCGCGCCTACTGCTCGTGGTTCAACTTCCGCGGCAGCGATCAGCAAAAGAAGGTCGGCGATCTGTCGGGCGGCGAGCGCAATCGCGTGCATCTTGCCTGTTTGCTCAAGGAGGGCGGCAACCTCATCCTCCTCGACGAGCCCACCAACGATCTCGACGTGGAGACGTTGCAAGCGCTGGAGAACGCTCTCCTGGGCTTCCCCGGCTGCGTCATGGTGGTGAGCCACGATCGCTGGTTCCTCGACCGCATCGCCACGCACATCATCGCGTTCGAGGGCGACAGCAAGGTGAACTTCTTCGCCGGCAACTACCAGGCCTACGAAGAAGACCGGAAGAAGCGCCTGGGCGTCGACGCAGACCGCCCCACCCGCGTGAAGTACCGCAAGCTCACGGTGTAGCCCCTGGAGGCGGGCCGCTACGCGGTGCTTCCGCGGGCGGCCTCCTTTGGATAGCGTAGCCGCATGAGGGCTCCCATGGTCACCGAGGTGTGGGCGCGTGCGGCCTGGATCCCGGTGGATATCGCCAGGGGCCAGGGGTACCCGGAGGCCGAGCTCTTCGCCGGCCTCCCCTTCGACGCCGCGAGCATCCGGCGCATGAGGCGCGTGCAGTGGACCGACTACTGCTTGCTCCTCGAGCGGGTAGAGGCCATGGCGGGCGGCCCCGAAGGCTGCGCGGCGCTCCTGGCCAGGAGCTACCACCGCGCGGTACCGGAGCTGGCCTCGGTACGGCGCGCAATCCTGAGCCCGAAGGCGATGTATCGCCTGGTGTACGAAGTGGTGAACCCGATCCTGTTTCCCTGCGTGGCGTTCACGTACCAGGACCTCGGCCCCCGGCACATCTGCATCGAGACGTGGATGCGCCCGGGCGTGCCACCATCGGCGACCTTGCTACGGACCAGCCACGCCGCACTGGCGAACATGCCGCTGCACCTCGGCCTTCCACCGGCCGAGGTCGTCGCCACAGTGACCAAGGACTACGCGCATTGGGAGGTCACCCTTCCGCCTTCGGCAACGCTGGTCGGGCGGGTGACGCGAGCGGTGCGGTCCATCGTGCTCGGAGTGGATGACGACGGCACCGAGCTGCGCTTTCGCGTCGACGATACCGCCGACGAATCGCCGCTCGAACGCGCGACCGCGCGCTGGCGGCTCACCAAGCGTCAGGCGCAGGTGCTCGCGGTGGTGGTCCACGGCAAGAGCAACAAGGAAGTGGCGGACGAGCTCCACTGCGCCGAGAACACCGTCGAGCTCCATATCACGCAGCTCCTCCGGCGTGCCGGCGTGAAATCGCGCGCTGAGCTGATAGCCCACTACTGGACCCATCGCTGATCCGCGCACCTGGGGCTTCCCCTAGAAAGCCCATTTTTCAGGGCTTTCGGTGTCGTTCGTTGGGGTGACCGACGGCGTCCGAATAGTCTGCTGGAATGAGCGTCCAAGGAAGAGCGACGTAGCCGCTCCCGACGCCGAGCACACGACAGAGTGACTGAGCCGGTCGACCCTGTGCGTGCGCATTACATACATTCGCGGTGGCGGTAGCGGCGACGGGCGTGACGGACCCGCGCGCAGTGCGTGCGAACACACAAGGAGAGACACCATGAGAACGCGAACCAAGCAACGCCTCGCGGCGTTGGCCTGCGGAGCTTTGTCGGTAGCCAGCACCCAGAACGCCTGGGCCCTCGACAAGTATCTCGACCTCGAGCCCCCGGAGACGCTCTCCGGTGTCGGCTACGGGTACAACAGCATCAGCCGCGAGTTCGTCTTGCGAAAGTGCGTGAATTTCGGGAGTGCACTCACCAGCGACGGCTCGGGGGCCAGCGGCGATGCCCTCAACTACAGCTGGGTGACCACCAACGATCAGCTCGCCGAGGCCATGGATCTCTCGGTGCGGACCAAGTTCAGCATGTCGATGGGCGTGGCCAGCGTGAGCGCCAGCTCCAAGGTGAAGTTCTTCCAGGAGACGAAGACCAACTACTCGACGCTCACCATCCTTGCTCACTACAACATGGTCGAGCCGATGAAGTACATCGCCGGCGACATCACCCTCAAGCCCGAGTACCTGGCGATGCTCGGCACCCCGCAGTTTCGCGCGCAGTGCGGCGACTACATCATCATCGGTCAGCAGAGCGGCCGATGGATCGACGGCACGGTGCAGCTCCTGGCGAAGGACACCAACACGCAGAGCCGCCTGGCGGTGGGCGGGGTGGTGGATGGCAACTACGGCACCGCGAGCGCCAGCGTCGGCGTCGACACCCTGAACCAGATGAAGAGCTCCAGCAACAGCAAGGATCTTCAGATCCGGCTCACCAGCAGCGGAGCCGGCTCGGCGCCTCTGACGGTCGACGACTTCATCAAGGTGGTGAAGGAGTTCCCGGGAAAGAACGGCCCCAAGCAGACCTACAAGCTCAAGGCAGTGCCCTACGAGAGCATCGTCGCCAACTGGCCGCCCTCCAACATCTTGGCGCCCATCACCGCCGAGCAGAAGCCCAGCCCGGTGGCCGAAGCCGCTTGGGGCCTCTCGGCGCCCATCGAAGATTCCGACTTCGTCTCCCACAACGCCGGCCTCTTCGCCACCGGCACCACCCCG
>JABFRG010000406.1 GCA_013141295.1 Polyangiaceae bacterium | reverse complement strand
TGCCGCAGACGACGACGTGATTTTTCATGGCTCCCGTCATGATGCGAACCCACAGCGTGTAGCGGCGCTCCGGGTCCAAGAACTCACCGCCCACCTTCACCACGCCTTCGGCGATGAGAATGGTCCCTACCAGAGGGGGCAGCTCGTCCGGCACCGTCAAGGAGACGTTCCCCGGCGGCCCCACCAAGAAGTGCGAGGTGGGGCACGAGGTCTGCCAGTACATCGACGGCTCCCCGTTCTCTGCGCGGTCATCACCGTTGGCAATCAGTGCAACGCGAAGCGGTGCGCGGCGCCCCGGCGAGCTTCGGCCACCTCTGCGAACGAACGAACTTTCCCCGCACCAGCTGCACCACCCTCGGCGGCGATCCGTGCAAGATGACCATCGCGTGCGACTGACGCGCCGCTACTTGGCCACGACGCGATGGTACCTTCGTTCAGTCGAGCGCTCTCATTGGCGGCTCAGGACTCTTCGACCTTCAGAATCCAGCTCACGGTTCCGTCCGTTGCGACGTGCCGTGTGACGAACCCGCGGCCCACCATCGTATCTGTGAGCAACTCGGCTTCGAGCTCCGAGCATCGCAAGTGATCTGCAATGGCGTCGCGCATTTTCGTGCGGGCAACGACATCGCCGACGACACGGTCACCGAGCTTCGCGCGAAGGACGTCTGCGAGCGCAGCAAGGTCGACACTTTCCGGATTGAGGCTCGCCATGGCAGGTACCCTAGCAGACCTTGCCGGGTCGGCGCAGCTATGCTCGGCGGTCCGCGTCGACGGGCGCGGCGTGGCGTGAACGCCCGCCAGAAAGTCGGTCCGCGACGCGGCACGTAATACGCTAGAACGTGCTGCGTGTCCTCGACCCGACCCAGCACCACCGCAGCCCTCGTCGCCTCCACGCTGCTGCTGCTCCGCGACGACCCGGCCTTTCGCGGAATCGTGGACGAAGCCGCCCGCGACCGCATCGAAGCTTCGGTACGAACCACCATCCCCGCCTTCGGCGCCGCCCTCGACCGGCTCCCCTGGCTGCTGGTGCGCCAGCTCGCGTTTGCTGTCGAGCGGATCATTTCGCCGGGTTTCATCGGGCACTACGCACTGCGCAAGCACGCCATTCGCGGGCACTTGCGGGCGGCGACCGATAGCGGTTTCCGGCAGGTGGTGCTTCTCGGCGCGGGCTTCGACATGCTCGCGAGCTCGCTCCCGGACGCGGCTCTTACCTTCGAGGTCGACCTTCCCGCCACCCAAGCGGCCAAGCGCGCCGCGTGCGCCGCGCCGCCGCGCACGCACTTCGTGACCGCGGATCTCGCCCGGGAGAGCCTGCTCGATGCACTGCGCGGTACGGGCGCGTTCGACCGGCATGCCCCCACGGTATTCGTCGCCGAGGGGCTACTGATGTACCTGGCTGCCGACCGCGTGGCCGCGCTGCTCGACGACGTGTCGAGGGCGAGCAGCGGCGGGACGCGGGTCATTCTCTCGGTCCTGACCCCCGACGCCCGAGGACGGTTCCGCATTCATAGCCAGCGGCGCGTCGTCGATCTGTGCATGCGCTGGCTCGAAGAACCCTTCGTCTGGGGAATCGAGCGAGGCGAGATCGCGTCGCTCCTTTCGAACCACGGGTTCCGTCTCGAGAGCATCACGTGCACGACCGAGCTGCGCGACGCGCTTCTCCCGCGGCGCGCCCGCCGCCGAATTCCGCGCCGTACCGGAGAGCTCGTGGTCGTCGGCAGCGGCGGCCGAGCCGAGCGCTTTTGACTTGAGAGGCTCGGTGGCCGAAGCTCTCGCGTACTGGCTCAACCGCACACTCGTGCGAAGCCGGCGCGCATAGCGGGTCGTCCCATAGGGTTTGCCGCGTGCGCGGCGTCCGCGGACCGCCACGGGAGCACCCACCATGAACGAAGAAACCACCAAAGCCTGGGGCCTCGCCGGCGTCCGCGGTGATTTCCGCCGCCGATCGAAGGTCCATCTTCGCGATTGGACCGACGGTCTTCACGCGAAGGTCGCCGCCGCCACCGGATTCCTCTTTTCGCCTGCCCGGCCCCGGCCGTGGCATTTGGCGCCCTGATGTCCGGGCTCACTGGCGGCGCCATGGGCGCCGTCGAGATGATCGTGGCGACCAGCGCTTGTGGTGTGATCTACGCCGTATTCGCCGGGCAACCCCTCACCATCCGCGGGGGCACCGGCCCGCTCCTGGTATTCACCGGGCTCCTCTACGGCACCTGCAAGCAATACGAACTTCCCTTCCTCCCCACCTACGCCTGGGTCGGACTGTGGACTGCGCTGTTCGTGGTTGCGCTCGGGTTGTCCGGCGCGAGCCGGCTCATTCATCGACTCACGCGCCTCACCGACGAGATCTTCGCCGCGCTCATCTCCATCATCTTCGTCTACCAGGCGGTAGCGAGCGTGCTCCACGCCTTTCCCACGAGCCACATCCCCGACGATACGGCCTTGTTCGGCTTGGTCCTCGCGCTCGGCACCTATACGGTCGCGCGGGCTCTGTCGCGCTTTCGCAAGACGCCCTACCTTCGTCCCCCAACCGCGAAGGTCTGGCCGACTTCGGGCCGGCGCTCGCGGTGGTCGGCATGGTGCTCGCCCGGGGCCTGCTGCCCACCGTCGCGTTGCCGCACCTCGACGCCCCCGAGACGTTGGAAGACCGTGGCTCGTCCCGCTCTTCGATGCTCCCAGCTGGATACGCTGGGCGAGCGCCGTACCGGCCGCCCTGGTGGCTGTTCTGGTATCGTTCTGGCTCGTGGATGCGCTGGTGCTCGCTGGCCGACGCGCCGATGCGCGTCGCCTTCTCGACCGGATCTTGGCCGTCCGCAACGACGTTGGCCTGCTGGCAGAGCAATACGACCCTCGCGCGCGCCGGCTCGTCGGTAACTAGAGAAGCACCACGTGGCAGCATGGCGGGTGGGCCAGGCTCGACGTGCTAACCTCCATGCCGCTTGCATGCTCCACCTTCTCTACGTCTTCATAGGCGGGCTGTGCCTCTATATCGGAGCGGAGTGGCTCGTTCGCGGAGCGTCCGGACTCGCCGCGTCGCTCGGCGTTCGGCCGCTCGTCATCGGGCTGACGGTCGTTGCCTACGGCACGTCGGCGCCCGAGCTGGTCGTCGGCGTGGGCTCGGCCCTTTCTCACAAGGGTGCAATCGCGCTGGGCAACTCCATCGGGTCGAACATCGCCAACCTTGGCCTGATTCTGGGCATCACGGCGATTCTCACCCCGCCCAAGGTCGACCCCAACGTGCGTCGGCGGGATCTCCCGGTGCTGGTTGCGTCGACGCTCGTCGTCCCCGTGGTCCTTCTGGACGGGACGATCAGTCGATTCGAAGCTGGCCTCCTGCTCGCAGCTGCCATCATTTATTCCTTCGTTACCCTCCGGAGCGCGAAGGCCGACCCGGCGGCTGCTCGCGTGGACGAGGAGAGGCTGGAGACCGTCAAGGAGGCTTCCGAGGTCGCGGGCGCTCCGCAACCCAGGACGCGTACGGCGCTCGTCGTGACCACGCTCGTGGGGATGTTGGCACTCGTGGGGGGCGGGAAGTTCTTCGTCGACGGTGCGAGCGGAGTGGCGAGGATGCTCGGCATGAGCGATCGCGTGGTCGGCCTGACCATCGTTGCCATCGGAACCTCGGTGCCCGAACTGGCCACGTCCATCATCGCTGCGCGACGAGGACACTCCGACGTGGCCGTAGGCAACGTGGTGGGCTCCAACATCTTCAACACGTTCCTCATCCTCGGCGCAGCGGGCCTCGCTGGGAGCATAGAGCTGCCGCTTCGCGAGCTCGCCCTCGATCTGTCGGCCCTCGTTCTGCTGACCGCGGTCGGTGTCTGGGCGATGCTTCGACCGCGCGTGAGCCGCGCGGCGGGAGTGGCGTTGGTGGCTTGTTACGCGGCGTTCCTAGTGGCCCTCTTGCTCTTGCCCCAGCCGCGGCAGTAGTCGTTCGAGTCGAACTATCGGGCTTGAATGGGCGACTGGACGACACGCCTAAGCCGAACGCGACCAGCGCCCCCCAGCTCACGCGTTCAGGCTCCCATCACCCCGTTCGTGCATAGGCAGAACCTCGCACGCGCAGCCCACGACGTTTCTTACGATCGTGAAAGGTAGCGCTGGCGTAAGGATAAACGGGGGTAGGGTGAGAGACGTGAACGTCCTGGTCGTAGAAGACGACGCGCAGCTCGCGGAGCTGCTCGCCCGCGTGTTCCGAGACGAGGGGCACGCGCCCACCGTCTGCACTTCGCTGCGCTCGGCGGAGGATGCGGCGATGCGGAGCCACTTCGACGTTGCGGTCGTGGACCGCATGCTGCCGGATGGCGATGGGCTACGGTTGTGTGGTCGCCTCCGGCGGCACCACGTAGGGCTGCCGATCTTGATACTCACGGCGCGCGGGTACGTTGCCGACCGCGTCATCGGCCTCCGTGAGGGGGCCGACGACTACCTCACCAAGCCCTTCGAGGTGGAGGAGCTTCTCGCGAGGGTGGACGCGATTCGTCGTCGCGCCGCGCACTCTTGGTGCACGCGCGTGGGCGCTCTGGAGATCGACCGACGCGTCCAGGTAGTGCGTGCCGCAGGAACCCGACTGGACCTCACCGCCCGTGAGTACGCGTTCCTTTCACGCTTGGCCGACGGGCAGGGAGAGTGTGTGACCCGACTAGCTTTGCTCGAGGACGTTTGGAACCTTCGCTCCGACGGATCGGGGGTGGTGGACGTACTGGTGAGTCGACTCCGCGATAAGCTCGGCGAGCTTGCGTGGATGGTCGAGACCGTGCGCGGCCAAGGCTTCCGGCTACGGGGTGTTCCGTGACCTCGCACCGGAAGATGACCTGGGGACTGTTTCTCCTTTCGGTATTGACCCTAGGGGGGTCATTCGCGACGATTGCCGCACTACTCGACGGCTACCAGGAGCGCGAGCTCGACCGAGAGCTACTCCAAATTGCCAGGCAGGAGGCCTTGGAGGCGCCAGCCAACAACTTTACGTTCAGCTCGCGCCCGGGTCCCGCACGCAACGACGTCGGCCCGCTGGAGAAGTACGGGGTGATCTTCGATGAACAGGGCAAAGCGGTGGCGGCCACCCAGCCGTTCGACGTAGCGCCGCCATCGATTTCCGATCTGGACGCGGGCCCCGACGCACCCCTCGACTTCGCCTTCTCCGGTCGACGCTACCGCGGAGTGGTCGTGCCCATTCCGGGGTTCGACGGTCGACGCCTGTTGCTCGCGGCTTCGCGCGGAGAGCTCGACGGAGACAGTCGATTCGTCCGCAAGGCCATGGGCACCGCTTTCGCGGCGTCCGTGGTTTGGCTCTTCCTCGCCATCGGATGGCTCACCCGGCGCAACATGAGGGAGCACGCGCGGATCGCCGAGACTCTTCGCAGGGTCGCCACCGGCGACATGAAAGCCCGCGTTGCCGGTGACGTCTCGGATTGGGACCTTCGCCGGGTCGGTAGTGACGTCGACGAGATCGCCGAGCGGCTCGGTACCTTGGTGCAGCATCAGAGGCGATTCATCGCGCACGCTGCTCACGAGCTCCGTTCGCCGCTCACGGCGCTCCACGGTGAGCTCCAGCAAGCGCTTCGCAAAGAGCGTACGGCGCAGGAGTATCGAGAGTCGCTGACCTTTTGCCTCCGCGCGAGCCATCGGCTGAAGCATCTCACCGACGATCTGTTGGAGCTTGCGCGTGCAGAGCAGCCAGCCAAGCTGGCGGAAGCGGTCGACCTCGACGATGCTCTGGCGGACGTCGTGGAATCACTCGCACCACTGGCGAGCGAGAAGAACGTGGAAGTGCAACGCGATTGCGGCAAAATTGCCGTTCTCGCGCGACGCTCGGAGGTCGAGCGAATCATCCGGAATCTGCTCGATAACGCGATTCGCCACTCACCGAAGGGCGGTGTGGTCCGACTCGAGGTTACCCCGGGGGACGAGACCGCCCTTCTGCGCGTGCGGGACCAGGGTCCCGGCGTCCCCGAGGCGGAAAGAGAACGTGTGTTCGAGCCATTTCACCGCTCGGCTCCCGCGCGCGTGGAAGCGCGAGGAGCCGGACTAGTACCGCGACACAGGGGAAACGATCGATTGCGGGAGCAGCCTTGGGATCTCCTCGACCGCGACGCATACTTCGATGCTGCGCGCTTGCCGCGGCGTTCTACGAATTAGTCCACGGCGCTCGA
>JABFRG010000640.1 GCA_013141295.1 Polyangiaceae bacterium | reverse complement strand
GGTGTGGACCGGGGTGGCGCTGGTGCTGCTGCAGGCGATGCCGACCGGAAGGGCCGCCGCTGCCAGCGCGAAGGCCAGTGCGAACGAGCGCGTGGAAGAGGCCGAAGGAAGTACGGAAACGTCACCAAGCAGCTTTCGCATGCCAGACCCCGTAGCATTTTTCCCGACGCCAACAAGCTCTTGTGGATCGACGCGGAACCGGAAAGGATGAGGCATGGGCGCTTCTGGCGACGGTAGCGGCGAGGCCGGACGCGGCTTCGGAGCTGCGTTGATGGCAACGGGGGCCTCGGTGGACGCGTTCGCGTCGGCCCTGCTCGACACGGTACCGACGTTCGTCGCGCTCACCGACGTCGACGGGGTGGTGCTCGAGGTGAACCGGCTGCCGGCGGGGCTCGACGCCTCCGCGGTGCTCGGGCGCTCGCTCTTCGACCTGGCGCGCGAGGCTTCGCATTCGAACATTCGCGCCTGCCTGGAGGTGGTGCGGCGGACGCATGCGCCCAGCAGCTACGACGTGGTGGGCGCGATACCGGGCCTGGTGGACCGCGACGCGCGCGTTCGGGTGGGGCCGGTGCTCGCCGACGGAGAGCTCCGAGGCCTGGTGGTCGTCATCTCCGACGTGACCGCGCGCAAGGAGGGGGAGCGAGCGCTCCGGGAGCAAGAGGAGAAGCTTCGGCTCGCGGTGGAAGCCACGCGTATGGGGCTGTGGTCGTGGGATCTGCTGGAGAACGCGGTGCAGTGGGACGCGCGGGTGTGCGAAATTTACGGGCGCCCGGCTCACCCCACCGACTACGAGGAGTGGCAGCGCTGCATCCATCCGGACGACTTCGACCGCGTCATGGAGGGCGTCCAACGGGCGGTGCAGACCGGCGTGTACGAGCCGTTGGAGCATCGCCTGGTGCGTCCCAACGGCGAGCTGCGCTGGGTGTACTGCTGCGCCATCGTGGTGCGAGAGGGCGGGCGCGTGGCGCGCCTCACCGGGGGCATCCTCGACATCACCGAGCGACGCGTCATCGAGGAGCGATTGCGTCTCTCGCAGAAGATGGACGCGGTGGGGCAGCTCACCTCCGGCGTGGCGCACAACTTCAACAACATGCTCGCGGGCATGCTGCCGGTGCTCGAGGTGGTGGAGCGCAAGGTGGAGGAACCCTGGCGTAGCCGGGTGGGGCACGCGCGTCATGCGGGCCAGCGCGCCGCCGAGATGGTGCGGCAGCTCATGACCTTCGCCACGCCTGGGCGCGTGTTGCCGCGCTCGCGCGCCTCGCTGGTGGAGCTGGTGGAGCGCGCGGTGGGCATGTGCCGTGAGGCCATCGGCCCTTCGGTGGACATCGTCTCGACGCTGACCGGCAGCTCTTCCCCGGTGGTGCTGGCCAACGCCGGCGAGGTCGAGCAAGTCCTGGTGAACGTGCTCTTCAATGCCCGCGACGCCCTCGAAACGGTGAACGGGGCGACGGTGCGCCTCTCGCTCACGGAGCTCCCGGGGACCGACGAGGAGCTCGTCGATCGATGTCGACGGGCCAACGCCACGCCCATCGCTCCGGGCACGCGGGTGGCGCGCCTGCGGGTGGTCGACAACGGCATCGGTATGCCGCCGGACGTGCTCCGCCGCATCTTCGACCCGTTCTTCACCACCAAGGAGGTCGGCCGCGGCACCGGCCTGGGCCTGGCCACCGCGTACGCCATCGTTCGTGATCACGGTGGATTCATCTGGTGTGACTCCACCGCGGGGCTCGGCACCACGTTCGACATCTTCTTGCCCACGCTCACCCGCCAGGACGAGAGCAGCGAGCCGCACCAACCCGCGCTGGCGCGCGTCCTGGTGGTGGACGACGACGCCACCGTGCGGACCGTGGTGGCCGAGGTGCTTCGGGAGCACGGCTTCCTGGTGAGCACCGCCGAGGGCGGGCGAGGGGCGCTCGAGTCGGTGATGACCACCGACCCGCAGCTCCTGGTGCTCGACTACACGATGCCGGGGACGAGCGGTGCCGAGGTGGCACGCGAGGTACGTCGCCTGCGTCCGGACATGCGCATCGTGATGTTCACCGGGCGCGTGGCCGGCGACGTGGAGGCGTCGGCGGCCGATGCCGTGCTGGCCAAACCTGCTTCGGCAGATGCAATCGTCGACGTGGTGGTGCGCACGCTGGCCGCTCCCCGCCGCGCCCTGCACCCCTGACGCGACTCACGACGCGTCGACGACGCGGGTCTCGGACGCCGGAAGGTCGAGCGCGCGCTTGGTCGCTTCGTAGGCCATGTGCATGGCGCGCTTGCCGGCGGCGAGCTTGTGCGGGCCGGAGCGGGGGAGGCCGGCCAGAGCCAGGGCGCGCATGCCCTCGCGCTGGGGAATCTGCGCGCTCGGCGACGACTGCGGACGCCAGGGCGACGAGGAGACGAGGTGGTGAAACAGCACCGGCTCACCGTCGGGCAGCCCGGCCAGGCCCGGACGATCCTTCACGCCACCGTCGATGAACATGCGACCACCGCGGCGGGCGGGCTGGAGCAAGAAGGGAAAGCTGCAAGATGCACGCACCGCGAAGGAGAGATCACCGCGGCCGATGACCTCGGTGCGCATGCGCCCCAGGTCGAACACGCTGATGGCGACCGGAACCGGGCAGGCCTCGAAGGTCTTCTCCCGGAGCATCCGGTGGATGCGTTTGCGAAACAGCTCGCCCCGGAGGAGACCCAGACCGAGACCCGGGTCCCAGAAGTCCTTGCGCTCGATGCCTTCCAGCTCTTCCCACAGCTCGAGCGGTGAAGTGCCGGAGGCGATCACCGCCGACACCAGGGCGCCCGCGCTGGAACCGGAGAAACGCCGGGGACGCAACCCCGCCTCGAAGAGCGCACGCACGAAGCCGGTGTGGGCGAAGAAGCCGAAGAAGCCCGACGACAGCGCGCAGGAGAATGGCCGAGCCGCGAGCACGGAGGCGAGGGACTCGGCCATGGGGTCGGCTCAGGCCTCGGCGCGGCGCACGTACTGGAAGTCCACCGGGCGACCCTTGATGCCCTGCTTGGGCGGGGCGATCCAGTTGGCCATCGCGTTGGGCTCGAAGTTGGCGCGGGTCATGAGGCTCTTCACGAACGCCTTGTCCTTCTCGCTCGGGAGCCACGCGTCTTTGCCCGCCTCCCAGGCCTCCTTGGTGAGGAGCTTGCCCGAGGGGTCGGCGTAGGTGTTGGCGTAGAGGCCCACGTGCCGGTGAAAGCGCCGGTGCGGGAGGGTGAGACGCACTGGCAGGCCCTTGGCCTCGAAGGCGCGGTTCCACTTGTCCACGCCGCGCTGGCAGTCTTCCACGTACTCGTCGCGGAGGACCTCGTTCATGGCGTTGCGCAGCGGCACTTCTTCCTTGGTGATGCTGCCATCCTTGGGCACGTCCATGGAGTAGAACTGGTTCAGCGCCGAGTGATCGTCGTAGCGGTCTTCCTTGGCGCGACCCTTGAGCCCGCTGGCGAAGAACGAAGCCGCGTTGGACGAGATCTCGCCGCCGAAGAGATCGAGCGAGAGCGTGTACCAGAGGTTCAGGTACTTCTGGAGCGTCGAGACGTCGATGACGCCGAGCTTGCGCAGGTCGTCGGGGTGGTCCTTCTTGTGCTCCGCCATGGTCTCGGCGGTCCGCTCCACCACCCGGAGGATGCCGGTCTCGCCCACGAACATGTGGTGGGCTTCCTCGGTGAGCATGAAGCGCGTGGTGCGCGAGAGCGGATCGAAGGCGCTCTCGGCCAGCGCCAGCAGCTGGAACTTGCCGTCGCGGTCGGTGAAGAACGTGAACATGAAGAACGAGAGCCAGTCCTCGCAGGGCTCGTTGAAGGCGCCCAGGATGCGCGGGTTGTTGGCGTCGCCGCTGCGGCGCTGGAGCAGCAGATCGGCCTGCTCGCGACCGTCGCGGCCGAAGTACGACTGCAGCAGGTAGACCATGGCCCAGAGGTGGCGTCCCTCTTCGACGTTCACCTGGAAGAGGTTCCGCAGATCGTACACGCTGGGGCAGGTGAGCCCGAGCAGACGCTGCTGCTCCACGCTCGCCGGCTCGGTGTCGCCCTGGGTGACGATGAGCCGCTGCAGCGTGGTGCGGTGCTCACCGGGAACCTGCTGCCAGACCGGCTGGCCCATGTTGTCGCCGAAGCCGATGCGGCGATCGGCCACCGGATCGGCCAGGAAGATGCCCCAGCGGTACTCGGGCATGCGCACGTAGTCGAAATGGGCCCAGCCGTCGCTGGTCACGGAGACGGCGGTGCGCAGGAAGATGTCGTCGGCCTGGAAGCCTTCCGGCCCCATGGACTTCCACCAGTCGACGAAGTTCGGCTGCCAAGCCTCGAGGGCGCGCTGCAGCTTCTTGTCGGAGCTCAGGTTCACGTTGTTCGGGATGCGTTCGTCGTTGAGCACGCTGGACATGAGAGACCTCGATGGCGCCTCGGATGGGCGCGGACAGTGGGACGTAGGGGCGAGCGGGGGGCCGGGGAAAGGCCCGCTCGCGCTCAGGTGCGAAGGAAAGAGAACTCGGCGCGCTCGGGCTTGCCGTACAGGGTGAGCGCGCCCTTCTCGCCGACCGCGTTGGGCCGCTGGAAGATCCAGTTTTGCCAGGCGGAGAGGCGCGCGAAGATCTTGGTCTCCATGGTCTCGGGACCGCCGAAGCGCAGGTTCGCCTCCATGCCGGTGAGGGCGTCGGGGGAGAGGCTGGCGCGCTCCTCGAAGGCGATGCGGATCTCGTCGTCCCAGTCGATGTCGTCGGGGGCGAAGGTCACGAGGCCGAGGGCGACCGCGCTCTGCGTATCGACCGGGCCGGTCTGCTCCAGCACCTTGCCGGTCTGTGCCGGGGTACCGAGGAACCGCGACTCGAGGCGGGAGAGACCGTTGCCCATGGGGAACGAACCGCCGTTGAGCTTGGAGACGTGCACGAAGGCCGGCTCGTCTTCCGAGTCCTTCATGTAGACGCGGTCGGAGGCGAGGGCGAGCTCGAGCAGGGAGCCGGCGAAGGCGCTCTTGGGCTCCACCAGCGCGAAGAAGCTCTTGGCGGTGATGTCCATGCGCTTGAGCGTGCGGCGCATGAGGCCCAGCACCTCGTGCACCAGACCGTCGTCCTGGTGCTTGGCCAGCATCGCGTCGACCGCCAGCACCGCCGCGGGATCGCCGGAGGTCTTGATGGCCACCACGCCGGTGGCGGGGCGATTGAAGCGGAGCTCGATGAGCGCCGCGTCGAGCTCGCGGAAGGCGCGGATGGCCCAGGCCTCGGCGCCCATCTTCGCCAGCTCTTCCGGCGTCTCCGGCTGCCTGCCTTCGGGGGCCTTCACGGTGAGCGTCGCCACGCGGCCTTCGAAGGTGAGGCTCACGTACTTGTACTGTACAGATTCTTCCGATCGCTGCGGGGCCAGCTCCGGCAGCACCACGCGCGCCATGGGCTTGCGCTTGGAGGCGTTCACCAAGGCTTCACAGCGCTTCTTCACCTCGGCCTCGAACTGCGCCCGGGGCGGGGCCGCATCGACCAGACCCCACTCCTTGGCGCGCTTGCCACGGAGGCCTTCGGCGAGGGTAGAGAAGGCGTCGGCGAGATCGCGGCGGACCTTGCGCTTATCGACCAGGCGGGTGAGGCCGCCGGTGCCGGGAAGCACCGCGAGGAGCGGCGTCTCCGGGTAGCTCACCGCGGAGTTGCCGTCTTCCTGGAGGACGATCTCGTTGCAGGCGATGGCCAGCTCGTAGCCGCCGCCGGACGCAGTGCCGGCCAGCGCAGCAAGGCTCTGCACGCCGGTGTGCTCCGACAGGTCTTCGATGCCGAGGCGCGTCTCGTTGGTGTACTTGCAGAAGTTCACCTTGAAGCCGTGGGCCGAGGCGCCGAGCATGTAGATGTTGGCGCCGGAGCAGAAGATGCGGTCCTTGGCGCTCTTGAACACCAGCGCGCGGACCTCGGGGTTCTCGAAGCGAATGCGGTTGAGCGCGTCGGCCAGCTCGATGTCGACGCCGAGATCGTACGAGTTCAGCTTGAGCGGGTAGCCCGGCCGCATGCCGCCGTCTTCCTTCACGTCCATCACCAGCTCCGCCACCTTCCCGCCGTAGGCTTCGGGAAACTGCAGCTTCCAGTGGGTGTAGCGGGAGGGGTGGGTCTCGAAGTGAATGACTTCTTGCGGAGCGTTGTCGGGCGCGGCCATCTCTTGGGTGTACCCGCGTCGCTGGACTTGCGC
>JABFRG010000534.1 GCA_013141295.1 Polyangiaceae bacterium | reverse complement strand
CCCCCGGCCCCGGGCCTGGCGCCGGCGGCGTATGGGGCTTCGCCGAGCTCCACGCGCACCTCGCCGCGCACCTGGCGTACGGCTCCAACGCCAACGGTGACGAGGGCATCTTCTACGGCAAGCCGGGTGTGAAGCTGGAAGACAACACGGTGGCCAGCGATCTGGCGCCGTGCAACCGCGAGAAGCACTCGGGCTTCGACGGCGATCCGGTGCGCCACGAGACGCGCCAGCTGATCATGTCGAAAGTGAACCAGATCATCGGCGGCACCCACGGCAGCTCGGGCTTTCCCAAGTTCGAGACCTGGCCCAACGCCATGAACGGCAACCACCAACAGATGCATATTACATGGTTGCGCCGCGCCTACGAGGGTGGGCTGCGGGTGCTGGTGGCCAGCGTGGTGCAGAACCTGAGCTTCGCCACCCTGTGGAACCGCGGCACCAACTTCACCGCGCCGAGCATCCAGGTGAGCTCTGCCGACGAGATGGCCACCGCCATCAAGCAGGCCGACTACATCAAGAAGGTGGCCCTCGCCAACCCGAGCTGGATGAAGGTGGTGCTGACGCCGGCAGAGGCCCGCGAGGCGGCGCGCGACAACAAGCTCGCTGTCATTCTGGGCACCGAGCTCGACACACTCAACGTGAATCAGCTGCTCGAGCTGAAGAACCGTCATGGCATCCGGCTGGTGATCCCGGTGCACATGGCCAACAACTCCATCGCCGGCACCGCTGCCTACGGCGACATCTTCAATACCCACAACTACCTGGTGAACCACGAGTTCATCCACGTGGTGGCCGATCCGCTCCTCGCGTTTCGCTTCGGGGTGCCGCAGATTCCCCGGGTCGAAGGGTCCATCGCGCTCTGGGACGGACCGGGCTCCATCAAGCCCACCGAGGTCGATCGCGGACAGTACTGCGCCCTCGGCTACGAGTGCTGCGCCGGCACCCAGCGGGTGAGCGGCTGCGTCCCCACTGGACAGGGAGAGAAGAACGAGAAGGGGCTGGTGGACGAGGCAGGCATGAAGCGCCTCATGGCCGAGGGGATGCTCATCGACATTGCCCACATGTCGGATCGCGGTCAGGACGCCACGGCGACGCTCGCCGATCGGTTCTCCTATCCGCTCCTCGATTCGCACACCGGCGTCCGCGGCGACGGCGAGCGGGCCCACGACGAGCGCGCCATTCGCGCCTCGCTGGTGACCCGCATGGCCCGCAACGGCGGCGTCATCGGCATCGGCACCGGCGGCAGCACCGCGGGCGGCTTCGACGCAGCGTCGCCCAAGATGGTGTTCCACCAGGGTCCCGACGGCAACACCGCGCTCATTCCTCGGAACGGCTCCAGCCTGCTCCACAACGACAAGACCTACGCGCGGCTCACCGGCGAACAGAAGACGCTCGCGGTGGCAGTGGGCCCGCTCGACGCGCCGGAGACCTCGTCGTGCGAGCGCATCTCGTTCACCATGAAGACCGGCGGCGACGATCTGCGCGGCGGCGGCGACGACGCAGTGGCCCACGTGACCTTGCGGAGCCGCGTGGTGGCGATTCCGCTGAGCAAGGGCGCCGGGTGGGGCAACAACTCCACCAACACCATCCCCGGCGATTTGCCGGCCGGCACCAAGGTGTCGGACATACGGGACATCGCCATCGTCCACACCGGACGCAACGGCGGCGGCTTCAACCAGGCCGACAACTGGAACCTCGACGGCTTCCGCGCCGAGTGCAGCGACGGCGCGCAGACCATCTTGAACATGAGCGGTGCGCCCATCATGCGGTTCACCGGCGACAACAAGCGCTTCGACGCCAACGTGGCGCCGGGCGGAAGCGGCGAGATCCGGCGTCTGCTCTTCACCATTCGCACCGGCGGCGACGACTTGCGCGGCGGCGGCGACAACGCCATCGGTGTGGTGCGGGTCAACGGCCGCGAGATCGAGTGCCCGCTCAACGCCGGGCGCAACTGGGGCAACGGATCGGTGAACACCGTGGGGTGCGATCTGCCGGCCGGCACCCAGCGCAGCGCCATCCAGCGCATCTCCGTGCGCACCACCTTCGGCGGCGGCATGGGCGGCGACAACTGGAACATGGACGGCATCCTGGTGACCGGCGAGCAACCGGCGCGCACGCTGGCCGCCCTCGAGGGGACGCCCCTGGTGCGTTTCACCGCCGAGCAGCGGGTGCGGCATCTCTACACGCCGCGGCTGAGCCCGGTGTTCGCCGCGCCGGAGCGCGAGTCGAATCCCTCGGTGATGCGCATCTGGATCGCCACCCAGGCCGACGACTTGCGCGGCGAGAACGACAACGCCACCGCCATCGTCACCTTCCGCGGCGGTGCGCGCCAGGAAGTGCCGCTCAACCGCGGCGGCAAGTGGGGCCCGGAGAGCCGCTACAACGTGGTGTTCAAGCTCGACGGCACGCACACCTACCGCGACATCGTGAGCTTCGGCATTCGCACCACCTTCACCGGCGGCGTGGCCGGCGACAACTGGGACGTGGCGAGCCTCGACCTCGAAGCGGTGGAGGATCCCCTCGACGCGTGGGGTCGCGAGCTCCGCAAGGTGCAGACCGCGACCGGCGGCGCCAAGGTGGCCATCGGGACCGATCTCAACGGCTTCGCGCCGCAGGTGCCGCTGACCACGACCCGCGTCACGTATCCCATGGCCCTTCCGGCAGCCTTCGGCCGAAGCGTGACCTTGCAGCAGTCGGTCACGGGCACGCGTCGGTTCGGCGTGAGCGAGGACGGCATCGCCCACATCGGGATGATCCCCGATTTCCTCGTGGCCGCCGCGGCGCGCGGGGTGAACGTAGCCCCCATCTACCGCTCCGCCGAGGAGACCATCGTCATGTGGGAGAAGGCCGAAGCGGCCGCCCGCTCGGTTCGCTAGAGGTCCTCGCAACGTACGTCGTCGTAGGCGACCTTCCAGACGGAGGCGCTGGTTCCGGAAGGAGCCGCGCCGACGTAGATGAACTGCTGGCCGGAGTCGCCGAGCGCTCGGAGCGGGTCCAGGCCGTTGATCGGCCCCGAGAGGACGACTGAGCGGTCTATGGCAACGCGAACCTGCGCGGCGGTGCCCATCCCCACCTCGACGTCCACGTGATGCCAGCTGCCTAAGCTCGAGAGAGGCACGGTGGCCGCGGTGTCGGGGAAGACCCCGCCATCGAGCCCCTTGCCCCCTGCCTGCACCCGCACCGCGTCGCCGGTGGTAACCGTGAATGCCACCTGGTACTGCGCGATCGCCCCCTGAACGCCCATCTGAAGCAGGATGGCTTCGGAGTCTCCGCGTTCGAGACCTTTCAAGTCGAGAGCGCAGCGCAAGGCCTTGCCGCTGGTGTGGCGAGCCGAGAGTCGGCCACGTTCCCCGCCGGCCGCCTTGGAGAACAGCACGTTGCTGGGCGACGGTGCGGTCGCTTCCTTCAACAACGCGACGCCCCCACCCGGGCCGACGAAGTCGGCGTTCCAGTTCCAGAGGGGGTTGGGGAACGCGGACGCCTCGAAGTCGTCGCAGAGCCACGCGGAGCCACAGACGAACGGTTCGCGTGTAGCGTCGACCGCGGCGTCGGTGGGCCCTCCACCATCGACGCGCACCTCGACGTCGGCGGCGCTCGCGTCGGAGACGCCACCGTCCACCACGGGGGTCGTGTCGAAGGTAGTGCACGCGAGCACCAGGACCGGCAGCAGCGCGACGCCCGAACAATGCCGACGAGGGGTCATCCGCTGAGCATACGGTGGGTCACGAGCCCCCGAAAGCCGCCACGCTATTTTGTTCGGCCCGGGAACGGCACAGCTATTCGTCGTCGTCGGGGTCGGGCAGGTTCGGGTCGGAAGGGTCCTCGCCCCGCTCATCTGCCGGGACCCAGCCATTCTTCCGAAGAAATACGCGGATTTTGCCCAACCACTCGGTGGCATCCATGTGTGCAATATACAAGTCACCCAGCGGCACGGCCGGCCCCTCACCCTGCAGGACGATGCGCGAGGTGTCGACCTCCACACCGACCCGCGAGTCGAGGACGCGCATGGCGGGGATGGCGCTGCCACCCTCCTCGACGCGCTGAATGGTCTTGATGTCGAGGGAGACGTTGCGCAGCTCGTCGAGCGGCACGGTCACGATGGGACGCGCGCCGCGGAAGCGCGCCACCACCAACGCGCCGTTCTCGACGGTGAGCAGGAAGCCGGAGCTCGCCGGGCGACGCCACCACCACACACCGAGCGCCGCCGACGCCAGCAGAGCCACGAGCCCGACCGTGGGTGTGAAGATGGCCGACGCGACGACACCCACCACCACCGGCAAACCGAAGAGCTGGAGCAGCGCCATTCCCTGCCCCTTGCGAGCGGCGCGATCCACCGCCAGAAAGTGGAGCTCACGGGGCGGCGCGCTCTTGCCTTCTTCCGGGTCCGCGGATTCTCGGTACATGGCTACTTCTTCTCCGGCGGAGCAGCAGAAGGCGAGGTGCCCCAGCCGATGTGGCCGCGGGCACGGTCCATATCGAGCTCCTTCTCCCAGCGCGACACGACGATGGTGGCCACGGCGTTGCCCATCATATTGGTGAGCGCGCGGGCCTCGGACATGAAGCGATCCACACCCAGGAGGAGGCTGATCCCCGCCACCGGGACGGTTCCGGTCGACTGCAGGGTCGCGGCCAACGTGACGAACCCACTGCCGGTAACGCCCGCAGCCCCCTTCGAGGTGAGGAGCAGCACGGCCAGGAGAGCGAGCTGCTGACCGAGATCCAGTGGCACGTCCATGGCCTGCGCCACGAAGATGGAAGCCATCGTGAGATAAATGCAGGTTCCATCCAAATTGAACGAGTAGCCGGTCGGAACCACCAGACGCACCACCGGAGCCGAACAGCCGAGGGTCTCCAGCTTGCTCATGAGCCGGGGCAGCGCCGACTCCGACGACGACGTGCCGAGGACGATCACCAGCTCCTCGCGCAAGTACGCCACCAGGCGAAAGATGCTGAAGCCCAGGCTGCGCAACACCAGACCCAGCACCACGAACACGAAGAAGAGCGCGGTGGCGTAGAAGCTGAACATCAGCTTGGCCAGGTTGCCCAGGGTGCCGATGCCGAACTTGCCGATGGTGAAGGCCATGGCGCCGAAGGCCCCGAGCGGCGCAGCCTTCATGACGATGCCGATGATGGCGAAGAAGCCGTGCGACACCTGCTCCAGGAGCGAGATGAGGGGCGCCGCCTTCTGGCGCATGGACGCGAGCGCCACGCCGGTGAGGACCGCGATGACGAGGACCTGCATGACGTTGCCGGAGACGAAGGCTCCGAGAAAGCTCTCCGGCACCAGCCCCATGAAGTGGGCCACCACGCCGGTCGGATGGGGCGCGCCCAGGGTCTTGGTTAGGCCCGAGGTATCGAGGCTCGCCTCGGTGGCGTGAATGCCCGCGCCGGGCTTGACGACGTGGACGACCACCAGGCCCACCGCGAGGGCCACGGTCGTCATGATCTCGAAGTAGAGCACCGCTTTCGCGCCGACCCGACCCACCTTCTTGAGGTCGCCCATACCGGCGATGCCCACGCTCACGGTGGTGAAGACGATGGGCGCGATGAGCATCTTGATGAGGCCCACGAAGGCCTCGCCCAACGGCTGCATGGCCACGCCCCATTTCGGCCGCACGACGCCCAGGATCACTCCGGCGGCGATGCCGATCATCACCTGAACGTAGAGGCTGGGGCCGCGACTCTTGGGCGCTTCTGCGTCGTCTGCCGGTGGCGCGTCGGTCTTGGGAAGCGACATACCCGGCTCAGCCTACGTGAGGGGCGCGGCGAGCGACAACGCTATTGCGGGGCGAGAATCCGACGCCCGGCCGCCGCTGCCGTGTCATGGTGTCCCCATGTCGCGCCCGTGCACACTCTGTGGAGCCTGCTGTGTGGCGCCGGACATCGCGGCGCTCGACAAGCCGCTCGGTGTACGTTGCATACATCTCGCGGAGGATTGCACCTGCCTGGTCTACGAGAACCGCCCGGAAGCTTGCCGCGCCTACGCCGCCGACGCACTGTGCGACCGCATCGAGGCGCCGACTCTCGACGAGCGCGTGACCAAGTACCTGAGCATCTTCGGTCTCGAGGGGGAGGCGCGGGACAACCTCCAGGACAACGTCACCTCGATGCGAGCAGCCCGTCACCGCCTCAGCAGCGGCAGCCGACGAGCTGCTCGCATCGAGG
>JABFRG010000194.1 GCA_013141295.1 Polyangiaceae bacterium | reverse complement strand
GCTGGTGGCTGCGACCAGCGAGGCCGAGCAGGTGGAGCTCCACGGCTACATCGCCGATGTGCTCGAGGACGATTGTCGCGATCTGGATGCGGCCGAAGTCGGCTATCACGCCGACCGTTCGGGCTTTGCGCAGCGGGCCGCGGAGCTGCTGCTCTTGGCGGCCACGCGCGCCGCCGATCTCGGCTACGACGCCAGCTACCTGGTGGCCTCGGCCCGAGCCGCCGACCCCACGACGCTCGCCGAGGCCCGGGCCCGCGTTCAGTCGTCGATACCCGTGTCGCTGGCCATGATGGGGAACATCGTCGTGTCTCCGACCTCCGTGCGCCGGGGAGGGAACACGTCGAGGGCGGCGACCCCTGCCGCCACCTTCGACCCTGCCGAGGCCGACACCGCGCGGCGCCATCCGGTGCTCCCCGACGAGGAGCCCGAAGACGACGCGACGCCGACCGCGATGCTCCCGCCGAAGGTCGCACCCGCAAGCCCAGCGCGGCCTCCGCGCCGCGCCACCAACCCGTATCCGGCGGAGCTCTCCACCGCGAATCGCCCGGGCGATCGCCCGCTCCTCGGCGACGTCGCACCGGAGCTCGCGAACTACGTCCGAACGTCCATCCTCTCGGGCGCCTACGACGTTGCCGAGCGCTGGGTCGACGCCCTCGACGCCTCCGGCGACGCCAGCGAGCGCGCGACCCGGCTCCGCGGCATCGTCCGCAGCTTGCGCGGCGACGTGCCCACCGGTCTCCGTCTCCTCCGCGGCGTCCGCGAAAAGGCCTCTTCACCGCTCCGCAGCTGCCAGGGCGCGCTGGCGCTCTCGTTCTCGCTTCTTCACGCGCGCCGTCTTCGCGAGGCCCGCATCGCGGCGCTCGAGGCCCTCGCCATCGCACGGGAGCTCGGGCACGGCCCCAGTGAGCGCGCCTGTATGGCCCTGTTCGCGAGCCTCTATCGCGCGCTCGGACGCACCGACGTGGCCGCCGACTTGCGCCGCCAGGTGCTCCACGAGGCGCCGGCGGCTCGCACCACTCTTTCCGTGTAGTTTACGGCTCTTCTTTGGCGCGCTCTGCGGCGGCTTCCCGGAGGATCTCCGCCACCGCCTCGTAGAGCGCTTCCGGGATCTCTTCGCCCACCGCGAGATCGCGCAGGGCGCGCGCCAGCGGAATGTCGCGCAGCACCGGGATGCCGTAGTCGCGCGCCGCGCGGACGATCTGCGCCGCGAGATCGCCCTCGCCGGTCGCGACCACTACCGGTGCGTCGTTCTCGCCTTCGTCGTACTGGAGTGCGCAGGCGATGTGCGTCGGATTCACGACCACCACCGAGGCCTTCTTGACGTTCCCCACGGTGGCCTGCGCCAAGAGCTCGTGGTGTGCGCGTTCGCGTGCGGCTTTGAGCTGCGGATCCCCATCGCTCTCCTTGTGCTCTCGCTTTACCTCGTCCTTGCTCATGCGCAAGCGACCCTTCCAGCCGCGCCGCACCACCAGTACGTCGAGGGCCGCCACCGCGAGACCCCCGATGGCCGTGGCGCGGACGATCTCGCCCAGCATCACCGACGTCGCCTTGCCGGCGTAGCCCAGTGATCCGGCGAGGTTGCGGAAGTCCGGCAGGTGCGTGCGGAGGGTGCGGTAGCTCACGTAGGCGATGAGCGAGGCGAGGCCCAGGGCGCGCGCCACCGAGAAGAGCTTCTGCAATGACACCAGGTTCTTGAACCCGCTGATGATGTCGAGGCGCTCCAGCTTCGGCACCAGCTTTCCGGTGGCGAAGCCGCCGCCGGTCTGGATGAACGTGGTCACCGAGCCCACCACGCCGGCCGCTGCCAGCACCGGCGCCGCCAGCGTGAAGACGCGCTTGAGCACGAACCACGCGTCGAAGTGCACCTCGCCATGGCCGCTTGCCGCCGCCTGGATGGCCGACCGGAGATCGCCGGCCACGTCCTCGGCGAGCGCCGCCGCCGCTGCCGGCACCAACGCCGCGGCCACCAGGAACGACACTGCCTGCGAGGCGAACCCGCTCTGACCCGAGTCGCCATCCTCCTGCGCTTTGCGCAGGCGTTTTGGCGTCGGTTCCTCGGTCTTCTCGCTCATCGCCCCTCGATGCTAGCGCGACCCCGGACTCAGCGGCCCTTCTTGCGCCGCTTGTTCTTGGTCTTCGCGCGCGACACGTCCTTGGGGGTCGGGCGCTTGGGGTTCTTGGTCTTGCCGCCGTCGATGCGTCGCTTCGGGTGCTCGTCCACCACCTTGGGCTTCGGCTGCTTCTTCATCAGCTTCACGCCCGGATGTGCGGCAGTCTCGCGGCCCGGTTTGGTCTTCTTCTTGGCCGGCGCGGGCGCGGCCTTCGCGCTCTTCTTGGCGGGGGCCGCCTTCTTGGCGGGCTCTGGCTTCTTCTTCTTGCTCTTCGCCGCCGGCGCTGCGGTCTTGGCGCTCTTCTTGGCCGCGCCCTTCTTCGGCTTCGGCTCCGGCTCCTCGAGGGCCGCGAGCGCGTGGGCCGGGCCCTCGCCGCGTACGAGATGGAAGAGATCCCGCAAGAGCTCCTTGACGCCTTCGCCGGTCGCCGCCGACACCAGGTACAGGTGCACCTTCTTCTTCATAAATCGCTTCTTCAGTCCTTCGTATGCCTCGCGCACGTCCGGCAGGTCGGCCTTGGTCAGGGCCACCAGCGTCGGACGGCGGGCAAGCTCCGGATCGAACTTGGCGAGCTCGCGACGAATCGCCTCGTAGTCGGCGAACGGCTCGCGCCCTTCGCCGTAGTCGAGCGAGAGCAGGTGCAAGAGCGCGCGGGTGCGCTCCACGTGCTTGAGAAAGCGAATGCCCAGACCAGCGCCGTCGGCCGCCCCGGGAATGAGCCCGGGGATGTCGGCCATGACGAAGGTGGCGTCTTCGTCGATGCGCACCACGCCGAGGCTCGGCACAAGCGTCGTGAACGGGTAGTCGGCGACCTTGGGGCGGGCCCGCGACGAGGCGGCGATGAACGTGGACTTGCCCACGTTGGGGAAGCCCAGGAGGCCCACGTCGGCCATGACCTTGAGCTCGAGCCGCAGGGCGCGCTCTTCGCCCTCGTCGCCCGGCTCCGAACGTCGGGGCGCGCGATCGAAGGAGGTGGCGAAATGCATGTTGCCACGGCCGCCCTTGCCGCCCTTGGCCACCACGACGCGCATGTCGGGCTCGCCCAGGTCGAAGAGGAGCTTGTCGGCCTCGCGATCCCACACCTGGGTCCCGAGCGGCACGCGCACCAGGCGGTCTTCCGCGCCGCGCCCGTAGCAGTCGGCGCCCTGGCCGTTCTCGCCGTGGCCCGCTTCGATGGCGCGCACGTAGGTGAGGTCGAGCAGCGTGGAGATTCCCGGGTCGACCACGAAGACGACGTCGCCGCCGCGACCACCGTCACCGCCGGAAGGGCCGCCGAAGGGGACGAACTTTTCCCGGCGGAAGGCCACCGCGCCGTTGCCGCCCTTGCCGCCGCGCACCACAACTTCGCATGAATCCACGAACTTCAAGGGCTTCGCTCCTGCCCGGCTTCATAGCACGAGATGGCCCCGGGCATCGCGCCCTCGTAATTTCGAGGTGCGCCGGTGGGCCGCGGCGCCGTATCATGGGCGGCCATGAAGTCCGACCTGGTCCGCTTCGGCGTTGCGATGGAATCCGGGCTCCTCGAGCAGTTCGACGTGCTGGTGGAGGCGCGGAGCTCGACCCGGTCCGAGGCCTTGCGCGATCTGGTGCGGGCCGAGCTGGTGCGCAATCACGTGGCCCGGGGGGTCGACGCGGTGGCCTCGCTGACCATCGTCTACAACCACACGTCGCGCGAGGTATCCGAGCGCCTGGTGGAGATGCAGCACGAGCTGGGCGACAAGGTTCGCTCCACCATGCACGTGCACCTGGGCCACGACTACTGCCTGGAGGTCATCGTCATGCACGGCAAGTCGGACGAGCTCAAGGCCATCGCCGACCGGCTGCTGGCGGCCCGCGGCGTCAAGCACGGTGGCATCGAGATCATCACCGACATCACCAAGCATCCGCTCAAGAAGGGCGACCTCAAGCCCGGCTGAGCCGCGACCCCGCCGGGCTACTGGATGCCGAACGAGACGACGTACTTGCCCTTGGTGGCCACGATGCCGTCGACGATGACGTAGATGCGATCGCCATCGGTGACCGGGACCACGATGGTCTCGCCGCCGTTGCCCTTGACCTTGTTGGCGCAGACGATGTTCGAGGCTTCGCCCACCGCCGGGGTGCCGGCCTTGCACTCACGGCGGGCGTAGAGCATGTGGTCGAAGTCCGCGTTCCGGGTCGTGACCGTGAGCGAGCCGGTCTTGTGGGCCACTACCGCGTAGATGCGGTTGGGGCTGGTGACGCCGGTGGTCGCGCGATCGGTGCCCATCTCGCACTCGGTGGCGCCCCAACGCTCGGTGTTGCCGTAGCCGATGGTCTGGTGGTCGGGGATCTCCACCGGCTTGGCCCACACGTGCACTTCCTGGCCCGGGCACTGATCGGCGCCGGTCGGGTTCCCGTAGGGAAGGCACTTGGCGTTGCAGAGATCGCCGTCCTTCAAGTTCCCGTCGTCGCAGGTCTCGTCGGGATCGTGGGTGCCGTCGCCGCAACCGAAGCGCGCATCGGACGCGCCGGCGTCCTCCTCGAAGAAGCCGCCGTCCTCGGGGGTCTGCGCCAGGCAGGGCTCGCACGGCGAGAGGTTGCCGTCGGCGCCGCAGGTGCGCGTGCCGTCGGTGCGGTCCGCACACTTGCAGAGAATCTCGTCGCCGGGCTTGTACGACTGCCCGCTGGCGCCGGAGCAGCGGACCCCGGCGTCGGTGCTCGAGCACGCGATGGCCGCCCCCAGGGCCACCGCGGCGGCGAGCAGGTAACGGCCAATCGGGACGCCCACGTGCATCATACAACCTTCACTGGAGCTGGAAGGAGATGTTGTAGTCGCCCTTCTGTCCGAGGATGCCATCCACGGCCACGTAGTAGGTCTTGTCCTTCGCCACCGGGAAGGTGACGGTCTCGCTGTCCGGAACCGTGGAGGTATTGTTGGAGCAGCCGGCGGCACCGGTCAGCTGCGAACTGGACGTCGCGCAGGTGGTGCGGACCACGATCTGCGCTTTGAACGTGGCGTTCGAGACCTTCACCGTCACGGTACCCGCGCCGTGGGGCGTCACCGCGTAGATGTGGTCCTCCGAGACGTTGAGCTTGCTGGCGCTGACGTCGCACGAGGCGCCGGTGTTCTCCCAGTTGTTCGTTGCGCCGGTGAGCTTCGCGGGATCGGTGGAGCCGGTGGCGGAGACCTTGGGAAGGGTTCCAGGCCACAGGTTCACCGGCTGGCCGGGGCACTTGTTCGCCACCTCCGGATTGCCGTCGACGCTGGTGCAGCCCGAGGTGCAGCCGTCGCCGTTGGCGTCGGGCGACCCGTCGTCGCAGGCCTCGCCATCGGCCAGCACGCCGTCGCCGCAGAAGGGGCCGGGCTTCAGGTTGAAGGTGAGGACGTATTTGCCCTTGGCTCCGCCGCCGGCGCCGTCCACGAAGAGGTAGTACTGCTTGCCGGTGACGACGCCGAGGTTGGTGATGACCTCGCGCACGCCTTCCTTGGCGCTGTTGCCGCACTTGAGCTGCTTGCTGTCGCCGCCGCAGGGCGCCTCGCGCACGTAGATCATGCCGTCGAAGCCGGTATCGGGCGTGAGCTCGATGTCGAGCTTGCCGGTGGCGGTGGGGGTGATCTGGTAGACGTCGTCGGGCGCGCCGTCGCCGGAACCGCAGGCGCCCGGGTCGCCCTTGTAGTCGTCCTTGGCGGTCGAAGTGTCGCCGGAGAAGGTCTTGCTGCCATCTCCCAAAGAGATCTTGCTCCCGGGGCAGGTGTCGATGCCCTCCAGCGGGGGCAACCCGCCGTCTTCCGTGGGGATGACCTCGCCGCCAGGGCACGGCTGGTTCTCGCCGAGCCGGCACGGAGTGGAGTAGCCGGTGCCCTGGTCGTTGCAGAGCTTGGTGCCCTCGCTACGGTCGGCGCATCGGCAGAACACGTTGTTGCCGGCGGTGCACACCTTGGTGCTGGCCGCGGGCGTGGAGGAGCAGCCTTGCGCGAGGGCGAGGGCGAGGGGCAGTGCGAGCGCCAGTGCCAAGAGTCGTTTCATGAAGATCTCCGTCGTCGGAAGAGCAAGAGCGCGGCGAGAAGCGAGAAGGAACCCAGCGCGGGGAGCGTCAGGGGGCCGGCGCTGCGGCCGGG
>JABFRG010000330.1 GCA_013141295.1 Polyangiaceae bacterium | reverse complement strand
GGGCGGTGAAAGACCGCCTCACCGGCAGCACGCTCGCCTTGAAGGTGCTGGGCGCCGCGGCCAGCGAGGCCGAGATCATGGCGCTCGTGCGCGAGGCGACCGCGCTCTCCGGCCTCGAAGGGCTCGGTGTGCCCATGGTCATCGCCTTCGGAACGCTGCCCGACGAGAGCCACGCGCGCTACCTGGTGCGCGAGCTGGTGCCCGGCATGAGCCTGCAAGATGCCCTGGAGCGCAAGCGCGAGGGCGAAGCCACGGCGAGCTGGCTCGGGCCGCTCCTCGACGCTGCCGATCAGCTGACGGTGCTGCATCGGGCGGGCCTCCTTCATGGCGACGTGAAGCCCGCGAACATCATCGTCGACCTCACCGGTCGGGGCACGCTCGTCGATCTGGGCCTCGCCGCGCCACTCACCGCACGCGGCACGCAAGCGCGCGGCCTCACGCCCCGCTTCGCCGCGCCCGAGCTCCTGGTGGGCGAGCCGCTCACGGTGCGCGCCGAGGTCTATGCGCTCGGCGCGTCGCTCGACATGGCGCTCGAGTATCGCGCGGGCCGCCTGAGCGACGAAGCGGCCGGTCGCCTCTTCGCCATCGCCGAACGCGCCACCCGGAAGAAGCCCGAAGATCGCTACCCCAGCGCCGACGAGCTGGCTCAGGCGATTCGCACCGCCGAAGGACTCTCGCCGGCGAAGAGCGGCCACATCACGGCGTTGCCGGTGCACGGCGTCGACGCCATGGCGCACGACCTCGGTCAGCTCGTATCGGGCTCCTCCGCCGTCGGCGAGGCCATCGCACTGACCGGCGACGCGGGCTCGGGTCGCTCCACCCTGGCGCGTCGGCTCGCGTGGACGCTGGGCGCCACCGGGCGCGCGGTGGCGTATCTGGAGCCACGCCGCTTGACCATCGATCACGCGGAAGCGGTGAAGATCGAGCGCGAGACCTGGAAGGCGCGCGCCAGCGAGCTCTGCTTCGTGGTCGACGACTGGGCTGCGCTCTCGGCCAGCGCACGGCGCGAGGTGCTCTCTGCCTGTGAGGCCGGCGCCAAGCTCGTAGGCGTGGGGGAACCCGACCTCTTCCCGGGCTTTCGCAAGGTGAAGACCTTCGCGATGCCGCCACTCGACCGCCGGAGCGCACGCGATCTGGTGCAACGGGTGATTCCTTCGCTCTCCGAGGCACTCACCGAGTACCTCGTCGATGCCAGCGGCGCGCTCCCCGGGCGTCTGCGATCGGCGCTGGTCCAACTGGAGAACCAGGTGGCGGTCTCGGAGCCGGAGATCGACGCGCTCTTCGACGCGTCGATGCCGGGCCGCGGCCCGAAAACTGCCACCCTGGCCGACCTGCGAACCGCGCTGGGAAAGGGTCGCATCGGCGAGGCCCGCGCCATGCTCGAGCACCTCGCGTCCTCGTCCGAAGCCGAGGCGCTGGAGCTGGGCGTCGCACGCTCGCGCATCGCACTCTCCCGCGGTGAGCTCGCCCTGGCGGTGGAGGCCCTCGACGACGTGGCAGCGCTGGCGGCGCGGGCAGACGACGCGCGCGCCTACGACCTGGCACGGGCCCGCACTTCCCTTCGGGGCGGCGACTACGAGGCAGCACGCGCCGCGGCGGGGCGGGCCGCAGTGGGCGCCGAGGACGATATCGCCGCCGAGGCCATCTCGGTCTCCGGCGTGGCGCAGGCCTTTCAGGGCAACGAGGCCGAGGCCGAGGCCGAGCTCTTGCGCGCGGTGGCCGCGGCCGAGGCGAGCGGCAGTGCGCGGGCATCGGCGGTGGCGAAGGGCTCTCTGGCCATCGCCCACCAGCGTGCCGGACGCAACGATGCTGCCCGGCGCGCCTACGAGGCCGCACTGGAGGCCGGCGAGCGCGCGTCCGACGCCTGGACCATCGCCACCACGCGCCTCAACCTCGGCGCGCTGGTGCGCACCCAGGGCGATCTGGCGCTGGCCATCGATCATCTGCAGGCGGCCATCGACATGGGGGAGCGGGCGGGCGCCGCCATGTGCGTGCAGCAAGCGCGCTTCAACCTGGCCAACCTCGACTTGTACCTGGGGCGTTACGGCCGCGCGCGGGGCTCCATCGACGAGCTGGGTAAGGGTCGCGAGCGGCTGGAACCGGCGGCGCGCGCGCAGCTGCTCGGCCTCGAAGCAGAGCTCTACGACCGCACCGAAGAGCCCGCTCGCGCCATCACGCTCTACGAGAGCTGCGCCCTCGCCTACGAGATCATCGGACGCCCCATGGAGGCCCTGGAAGCGCGCCTCGAGGCGCTGCTCCTTCGGGCTCGCGATCCCGACGCCGAGCCGCACACGCTGGCGCGGGAGCTCGAGGCCCTGCGCAAAGGTCTGGGCGATACCGGCTTCTCCGAGCACGAAGCGCTGGCCGAGCTGGTGCACGGCACGGTGGCCATGCTTCGAAGCGACGAAGCCTTCGCCAAGAGCTGCTTCGACGCGGCGGTACATGCCGCGCGCACCCGCCAGCGGAGCGAGTGGGCCTGGCGCGCGCTCGAGGCCCGGGCGCGCCTCGAAGGGCTGCAGGGGGCGCAGAGCCTCGCCCGACGCGACACCGAGGAGGCGCGGGGGATTCTCGAGGAGACCGCCAGCCGCTTGCCGCGCGACCTGCGCGAGGTGTTCTGGAACGATCCGCGACGCCGGGCGCTCCGTGAGTCCGGGCCGACCGGTTCGGTGCATGGTACACCGGAATTCGATCGCGGCGGCCTTCGCTCGGTCACCGCCACCCGCTTGCCGGCCGAGGACCGCCTGGCTCGGCTCTTCGAGATCACCCGCGATCTGGCCCGGGAACGCGATCTGTCGGCGCTCCTGGCGCGGGTCACCGACCACGCCATCGCCATCGTGGGCGCCGAGCGCGGCTTCATCGTGCTCGCCGACGAGGAGGGCGCCATCGTGGCCCACACCGCCCGCGGGCCCAAGGGCGAGGCCACGCACCAGACCTTCTCGCGCAGCGTGGCGGAAAAAGTCGTCGCCACCGGCGAGCCGGTCATCGCCCAGAGCGCCAAGGACGACGCGCGCCTCGCGGAGGCGGTGAGCGTTCACCAGCTGATGATCCAGTCCATCGCCTGCATCCCCATCCGCGGCCTGTCGCCGCGAGGCGAGGCCATCGGCGCGCTGTACCTGGAGACCCGCCTGCGGCCGGCCCACCGATTCCAGGCGGAGCTGCCCATGCTCAACGCCTTCGCCGACCAGGCCGCCATCGCCATCGAGAGCGCGCGGCTGCTGGAGCAGAACCAGAAGCGCGCCGAGGAGCTGGAGGCCGCCAACCAGGAGCTGTCGAAGACCAAGGAGCGTCTGGCGGGGCTCCTGGGAAGGCGCACCGAGCAGCTCGCCGCCACCCGTCGCGATCTGCGGCAAGTGAAGGCCGAGATCCGCAGCCACTTCGGCTACGCCGGCCTGGTGGGCAAGAGCGACGCCATGCGCCGCGTCTACGCCATCCTCGACCGGGTGCGCGACGCCGACGTGCCGGTGCTCTTGACCGGCGAGAGCGGCTCCGGCAAGGAGATGGTGGCCCGCGCCATCCACTCCTCCGGGGTCCGCGCCAAGGGCCCGTTCGTGGGCGTGAACTGCGGCGCCATTCCCCAGAACCTGCTGGAGAGCGAGCTGTTCGGACACGTACGCGGCTCCTTCACCGGCGCCGACCGCGACCACAAGGGCCTGTTCCGTCAGGCGTCCGGCGGCACCATCCTGCTCGACGAGATCGGCGAGCTACCGCAATCGATGCAATCTGCACTATTGCGCGTGCTGCAAGAAAAGACCGTGCGACCGGTGGGGGCCTCGATGGAAGAGGCGGTGGACGTTCGCATCGTGGCGGCTACCAACCGCAACCTCGAGGAAATGGTCGCCGCCGGGACATTCCGAGAAGACCTCTTCTACCGCCTCCACGTGGTGGAGCTGCGGGTTCCGGCGCTGCGCGAGCGCGAGGGCGACGTCCCGCTCCTGGTGGACCACTTCCTCTCGCTCTTCTCCGCGCGCTACCGCCGGGAGAAGAAGACGGTGAACCGCGAGGCCCAGCGCGCCCTCGCGGAGTACGCGTGGCCGGGTAACGTGCGGCAGCTCGAGCACGTGCTCTTGAACGCCTGGCTCATGAGCGAAGGCGAGGAGATCGAGCTCGAGGACCTCTCGCTCCCCCAGGGGCGACGCGAGACCACCGAGAGCACGCGCCGCGCCAGCTCCAGCACCTCGTCCACGTCGTCGGGCGCGCCTTCGAGCCGGGCGCCCTCGCGCGAGGTGCGCTCCAAGGAGGACTTCCGCGACTCGGAGCGGGAGCGCATCCTGCAAGCGCTCCAGGACAGCCAGTGGAACCGCGTGCAAGCGGCCAAGATCGTCGGCATGCCCCGCCGCACCTTCTACCGCCGCCTGAAGGAGTACGGCATCCTGTAGGGCGGATTGCTTCCGCCTTGCGGGCCGACCCATGCATCCCACCTTCTCCCCCGACGAGTTGGCAGCCACCCGCGCTCTGGTCGAGAGCCTCGGTGATCGCGAGACGGTCCGGGCGCTCGGGGTGTTTCACGTGGCCTTCGACCGGCGCGCCCTGCCCGAGGTGATCGGCGTCACGTCGGCGGAAGCGGACTATCTGGTGGGCCAGCTCGAGAACGAGCGATGGGTAGTCAGCGAGGGCTACATTTGTCGGCTTCACCCCTGCGTCTCACCCGCGCTCGGATCGGCACTCGGTCGGTCGCGCTGGGTAGAGCTCTCCGAGCGCTGGCTCTCCGCGCTGCTGAGCGCCGTCGCACGTCGCCGCGCAGGGGGCCTCGCGCTAGCGCGCGATGAAGTTGCGGCGCGGCTGGCGCACATCGAGGCGGGGGTGAACGCGGCGGCGCTCCTGTTGGGAGAAGCTCTGGGTGACGTGGCCTGGCTCCGCTCCGGCAGCTTGCAGATTCTGCCCGACCTGGCCGAGCAGGCAGCGCTCCTCGATGCGCGACTCCAGGAGCGACTCGGCGACTGGGGCCCCGAAGCCTTCGAGCTCGAGCTCCGCTTGCTCGACGCGCGCGCGGCAGCGGACCAACTCACCGGCGCCGAGGCGCTATGTCGAACGGCGGAGTGGGTGGCCGCGCGCACGCCGGGTCAGTCGTCACTCGTCCGTGCGCTCGCGCGTTTGCGCTTGGGCGTGGCGCTCCACAAATCACCGATGACCTCCGAAGAGATGCAAACGCTCCTCGGCGATGAGCCGGCTGCCCTGCCTCGCTTTCACCAGGCAGTTGCACGGCTCGATCAGGCCGTCGCCGAGCTGTCGCGGCTACCGGGCGACGAGGCCCGACGCCACGAGGTGGTCGCGCGCCGAGCTCGCGCCGATGCGATGCGCCCCGCCCAACGTCACCGCGAGGCCGACCTGGAGTACCGCGAGGCCGCTCGACTGGCGGCCGAGCAGGGGCTCTTTCCAGCGGTGGCGAGCGCCCTCCTCGCGGCCGGTAAGAACCTCAACAGCCTGATCGAACCGGAGGCGGCGCTCGCCGTGCTCGAGGCCGCTCGGCGTGGCTTCGAAGAGCTGGGCGACGCGCCCGCGCTCGCCGACGTGTGGCAGCAGATCGCGTTCGCCCGGGTCGACCAAGGGGTGTTGCCCGACGGCGAAGCTGCGTGGCGCACGGCGCTCTCCCTCGCGGGGGACGGCGAGCACGCCGCCGACCTGGGCCTCGCCTTCGCCGAACACTGCGCGCTGCATGGCCACGCGGGGGCCGCCGAGGTTGCCTACCGAGAGGCAACCCGTCTGACCACCGACGGCGCCCGCGCGGCGGAGCTCGTCAAGCTGCGCGGCGAGCTTCATGCCCAGCACGGCCAGGCTGCGCAAGCGGTGGAGGCGCTACGCGAGGCGCGTGCGCGCTTCGTTGCACTGGGCGACGAGCTCGAAGCGGACGCGTGCTCGGAGTTGCTCGAAGAGCTCTCGGGCGCGTGAGCCGAGACGCCACCTCTGCTATCTTCGGCGACAACGACGACGACATGCCCACGAAGAAGATCCCCGCCAAGAAGACCCGCCTGAAGCGCGCACGGAACCCCATGCCCGCAGCCATCCGCGCGGCCTTGGTGAAACGGGGCCTCCTCGCCGCCTACCGAGCGCGGCCGGACTTCCAGCAGAACGACTACCTCGGATGGATCGCCCGCGCGAAGCTGGAAGACACGCGGGCGCGGCGACTTGCGCAGATGCTCGACGAGCTCGAACGCGGGGGCGTCTACATGAAGATGAAGTGGAACGGGCCAGCTCTGCGGTAAGG
>JABFRG010000928.1 GCA_013141295.1 Polyangiaceae bacterium | reverse complement strand
GTACGCGACCCGCTTCGGCGTCCACCAGCAGCACGCCGTCGACGTCGAAGGCCACGCGGTACTCGAGGAGCTGGCGCCGGGTCGCCGCAGTGCTCAGCTGCGGGGCTGCGCCGCCGGTCTTCACCTCGGCCACGAACAGCGCTCCTTCTTTCTCCGCCAGGTAGTCGGCCCGGAGGTCCACCGGGAAGTCCTCGCCATCCACCGAGAGTAGCCAGCGTCGCCGCACCTGCGCGTCGACGACCGCGTATCCAGCGTCCGCCAAGAGCTCGACCGCACGCGCTTCGCCCCACACCGCACGCGCACCCCGCGCCCGGGCTCGAGCGCTCCGAGCCCGCCCCTGCAGCCATCCCAGGAGGGCCCAGAGAAGGCACGCCAGGAGGACCGCACCGCCGAGCATCGGAAGGGGAGAGGGCACGTCGACCAGCACGCCCGCCCACCTTCGCAGGAGCGCTGCCCGCGGGCCAACTCACCGCGGGCTCGCCCCCGCGCGGACGGGGTGTACAGACCCCGAAGCCCCCGCCGGTCGAGCCCGGAAGCCCGGCGATCTTCGGTGGAACGTTCCTCGCATCGCGCGCGGACAGGCCCGCTGCCGGAACGGTCGAGCTACCCGGCGCGCCTTGGGGCGCGTCTTCCGCACGCGCCCGCGATACCATCGAAAGCAAACAACGTAGGAGTCGTCATGCGCACCTTGGGTATCGTCGCCGTCTCGTGTCTCCTGGTTGCTGCGGCTTGCTCCGACGACGCCACCAGCACCGACCCGGGAAGCTCCGGTGGGGCGTCGTCGAGTGGTGCGAGCGGGGCCAGCGGCTCGAGTGGCACCAGCGGCTCCAGCGGCGCGAGCTCCGGGAGCAGCGGCGGGTCCAGCGGCACCGCCGGACCGTGCGCGCAGGTGCAGTGCGGCGCCAACGCCAAGTGCCTCGACGCCACCGGGAAGTGCATGTGCAATCCAGGCTTCGTGTCCGACGGGACCGGCGCCTGCGTGGCGGCGCCGGCGGGCGATCCTTCGACCCATACCCAGGCCGACGTGTGCACCCACTGGAAGCAGGGGCACGTGCAGACCTCGGCCACGCCCTGGACCGCGGGCGCCGCGCAGTGCGACCCCGGAACCCTGGCGCCGGCAGCCATCACCGACACGCTCACCCGCCTGGCGCTCTACCGCTGGATGGAAGGGCTGGCGCCGGTCTCCGACGCACCCGCGCAGAGCGTGAACGACATGGCGTGCGCCGCGGTGGCCTCGTGGAACCCGCCCGGCACCGTCCCCAACCCGCACGCGCCGCCTCCTTCCGCCAAGTGCTACACGGCCGCGGGCGCGCAGGGGGCCGGGACCTCCAACATTGCCTGGGGCAGCGGGCATCCCGCCAACGCCATCGACCAGTTCATGGAGGACCGGGGCAACGATACGACCTTCGGCCACCGGCGCTGGATCATGAACCCGCCGCTGGGCGTGGTCGGCATCGGCTACTACGCGGGCGGCGGCACCTACGGCAACGCGCAGTGCCTGGGCGTGTTCGATCAGAGCGGCCGCGGAACGGCGCCGGAGTGGCTCTCGTTCCCGCCGCCCGGCTTCTCGCCCACCAGCGTCGTCGGCTGGACGTGGACCTTCCACGCCAAGGCCAGCACCGCCAACGCCCAGATGACCGTGAAGCGAATGAGCGACGGCGCCAACCTGGCCATGACCAAGCTCACGCTGCAGCAGGGGTACGGTAGCTACAGCACGCAGGCCTTCCGGCAGTCGGGCTGGACCCCCAAAGATGGCGAGGTGTACCTGGTGTCGGTGTCGGGTGTGGCAGCGCAGCCCATCACCTACGAGGTCAAGCCGGTCGCTTGCCCCTGAACGTCGCGCCCGAGGCGGCGGAGCGCGTATGTTGCAGAGACGTTGCCGGGCAGGCCCAAGAAAGGGTTGTCCATTGCACCGCGATTTGGCAGAACTCCGGTCGTGAAGATCTACATCATGCGTCACGGCCCGGCCGAGGACTCCTCTCCGAGCGGAAGTGACGCCGAGCGCGACCTCACCCTCGCCGGCCGCGAGCGGGTGCGCGCCGCTGCCAAGGCCCTCCTGGCGGCCAGCGAAGGCCCCTTGCAGATCGTCTCGAGCCCGCTGGTGCGGGCCCTTCAGACCGCCGAGATCGTCGCCGCCACGGTGGACCCGGACGCCAAGAACATCCTTGTCTCGACTCGCCGCGAGCTCGCCCCCGCCGGCAACGCCCTCTCGCTCCTCTCGGAGCTGCGCGTCCTCAAGCGCCGTCGGGTCATGGTCGTGGGCCACGAGCCCGACGTCTCCACGCTCGCCGCCGCCCTCCTGGGCAAGCCGCTGCCGCGCGGCTTCATGAAGGGCATGGTCCTCGGCCTCTCGGTCGCCGACGAGCCCATCGACGAAGGCAACGGCTGGGGAACGCGCTTCCGCTTCGTGCTCGATCCGAAGGCGCTGACCTTCCAGCGAGACGCTCCCTGACACCCGAAAAGGGGGGGCGTCAAGGCCTTTGCACTCTGCATCGAAATGACCGTTTCGTGGCCCAATGGGGGCCCGGGCCCTCGTGTTTATGTCTTTGGAATCACTGATGAAAAGTCGGTTCCTTGACAACCCCCCCGGCGTCCCTTACTCGCCTTAAAGGGGCCGGTGACGGCCTTCCGAGGTGACCCCGATGGCCGCGCGCAGTGTTGTTCCCGTCATGAACGCCAGCTGGTTTTCGGAGAGACATCTCCGGGCCCACCCACTGAACGTCCGTACCCTGCCTGCGGCCATCCGGATACCCAGCCGGATCGACGGGCAACTGCTGGTTTTTCCTACGGGTACCCCACGCCTCTTCGTGCACGAGGGGGCACGCCAGGCGCTCGAGCGGCGGTTCACCGCGGCGCATCCGGGGCCGGTGGTGCTCTCCATCACCGACAACCGACATGCGATGATCTCCCACTCCCAGAAGCAGAACGTGCTTCGGGTGCGGCTGCACCACATGTTCCTGGGGAGCTCGCCGCGCATCCTCGACGCGCTGGTGCGCTACGTGGTGAAGGACGACCGCGACGCCAGTCAGGAGATCGGTCGCTTCATCGACCTCAACTCCCAGATGCTGGCCCGTCGGTCGCGCCGGCACATTCCCCTGCACACCAGCGGCAAGCATCACGATCTCCTGCGGATTCTCGACGAGGTCAACGCCCGCTACTTCGGCTCGACCATGCGGCCCCTCATCAGCTGGGGCACCCGCACCCGGCCGGCGAGCGGCGGGAAGCGCAAGACCATCCGCCTTGGCAGCTACAGCCCGGTAGACCGTCTGGTGCGGGTCAACCCGGCGCTCGATCGCGCCTGGGTCCCCCGGTACTTCGTGGCGTTCATCGTCTACCACGAGCTCTTGCACCACTATTATCCGGCGACCCTCGGCGGCAACCGGCGCGCCCTGCATCCGCCGGAGTTCCTGGAGCGAGAGCGGCAGTTCCGGAACTACGAGCGCGCCATCGCCTGGGAAAAGACCCATCAGGCGCGTCTGCTCCGGGCCTGAGACCGAGCGGAGACCGAGCCGCCCCGCCTGCCCACCTTTCGCCTAGCCCGGCGCGTGGTAGCGTGGTGCGCATGTGGATTGTCTTCGGCAACAAGGAAAAAACCGAACGCGTTCCGGGCGGCGCCGTGGTGCAGCGGCACTGTGACCAGTGCGGCGAGACGGCGATGTTCTACGAGCGCAAGGCCACCTCCGTCTTTCAGGTCTACTTCATCGACGTGGTCGACTACGGGTCGCGCACGGTGATGGCGTGCGGCGCCTGCGGTGCCCTCTACGCTACCGACGAAGTGAACGCTGCGCTCAAGCCGAGCCTGAGCCCGGTGGAGTCGACGCTCGGCAGCATCAAGACTGCCGCCAAGGCCGCACAGGCCCGCATCTCGTCGGAGGCTGCGAAGCTCATGGACCGGCCCCCTCCCGCTCCCACTGCGCCATCGCCGCCCGCCGAGGACTTCGAGGATCCCTTGGCGGAGGACGATCGCGCCACCGAAGCGCGCTTTCAGGAGCTCGAGCGCAAGTACCGCATCGGACAGCCCTGAGCGGCAGCCCTGGTCAGGGCGCGGTCACGCCGAGACCACCCACGATGAGGTCGGTGCTCTGCCCGAGCACGAACTGCGACGTGTCGTCCACGTTGCCATCGGGTGTAAACTGCACCTGCCTCACGGCGGTGTTCTCGGCGACCACCACGCGGCCCCGGAGCTTACCCCGCTCGATGAGCACCGCCACCGACGGCAGCTCCGGCTTCGCGAACTTGTAGGTGACGAGCCCTTTGACCGCCACCGGCGCCGCGGTGTTGGCCGCATCGTAGCTCAGCACCCGGAACGCGTCGGGATCGGCGCTGGCCACGAAGAACGCGTTGTTGAACGGAGACGCGATGGCCACCGTGGGCGATTCCACGGTCAGGATGGTCTTCTTGGCCAGGGTGCCCTCGCCCAGCGCCATGACCGCCACCTGGTTGCCGCCGGCGAACGAGTTGCCGCAGGCGATGATGCCGATCTTGTCGTCGGCGCTCACCGCGATGGAGGTGGCGATGGTCTGCTCGGTGAACACCTTGGTCTTGGCTGGGGTGGTCGGCGCAGCGCCGGAGAGGTCCACCACGAACGCATCGGCGTCGGTCTGACCGAAGGCCGCGGCGGTGCCGGTCAAAGCCCGCGAAGGCGTCTTGTGAAAGAAGCCGAGATCGCCAATGCCCTCTGCTTCGGCGACCTTGCGCGCGGTGCCGAGCTTGCCGTCGCAGCCGATGGCCGCCTCGTAGATGCCGCCGCCGTTCTTCTGCACCTGGCTGTCGAGGATGAACGCGCGGTTGCCGGTGGGGTCGATGTACACCTTCTCGGCGTAGAACCCGCCGTCCTTGAAGGCCGGCTGGAGCACGGTGACCTTTCCGTCGTCGGTGAGCGCGAAGACCCCCACGCTGCCGTCTTCCTGGGGCGCGAGCCCCACGTGCCCGTCGGGCGTGAACGCGATGGTGCCGTCGAAGGCGTTGCCCATGGTGAAGGTGGTGCCGGTTCTGGCGATCGTGCCGGCGGCATCGAGCGTGAGCACCTCGAAGCGATTGTCCTTCTTGCCGTCGGCGGCGAACGGGTGCGAGACCACCACGAAGCGCTGTGCGTCCTCGCCCTTGAGCGGCCGCGGGCAGGTGACGGGCGTGGCGTCGTCGGCATCCGTGCCTTGCGCGGCGTCCGCAGCGCCGCCGTCGGGGCTGCCGGGCGTGGGGTTCACCGCGCCGTCGCCTTCGCCGCATGCGAACACGGCGCCTGCGCACGACAGGAGCAAGGGCAAGAGAGTTGCGGGCCGCGAGCTATGCATCCGGGTCTGGTATGGGACCAGGAACGTGGCGTCAAGGGGCCGCGGCCGTGATTCGTCTGCTACGCTCGACTGCCATGAAACGCCTGGTCGCCCTCTTCGCGTTGCTGCTCGTCGGCGCCTGCGATGCCGAGAGCGCACCTCCCTCGGTCACGGCGGTGAGCGACGCAGGGGTCGACGCCGGCGCCGATGACGCGGGCCTCGCGCCCGACGTCGGGCCCGTTCACGACGCCGGTCCGCCCAGCGACGCTGCACCCCCCGCGCTGCCGGCGATTCGTTTCGTGGGGCGCTTCGACACCCGCGATCCGGCTGGTCCGCGCTGCAGCTTCTCCGGGTGTCGAATCATTGCAGAGTACACCGGAACCGACGTGACGGTACGGCTCTCCGAGACGCCCGCTATCACCGCCAGCAGCGAGCTCGACGTGGTGGTCGACGGCGTGGTGCTCCCGCAGAAGCTCTCGCCCACCGCCGGCGCTGCGGACTACGCGCTCACCAGCGGTCTCGCGCCGGGCCCGCACCAGATCGAGCTGTACCGTCGCACCGAAGCCTCCGACGGCGTCACGCAGTTCCTCGGCTTCAGCTACGGCGGCGGTGGCCGTCTCCTCGGGCCGCGTCCGGCACCCACGCGCCGCATCGAGATCGTCGGCGACTCCACCACCACCGGCTACGGGGTCGAGGGGGCCGGGCCCACCTGTCCGGACCCCGGCTACTCTGCCAAGTACAAGAACTTCCGCAAGGCCTTCGGGGCGCGCCTCGGCGCTCGCTTCGGCGCCGACGTGGTGGCGGTGAACTACTCGGGCAAAGGCCTCACGCAGAACCTCTACCGGCCGGACACACTGCTGCTGCCGACGCTCTATCACCGTGCGCTCGCCGACGACCCGGCGAGCACCTGGTCGTCTCCCGCCGGCACTGCGCCCG
>JABFRG010000835.1 GCA_013141295.1 Polyangiaceae bacterium | reverse complement strand
AGCTCTCGTAGCTCTCGGTCGCGTCCACCGGCGGTAGGCGCCATTGGTTGAGCACCACGCGCGCCTTCCACTGCGCGTCGTTCTCCGTGAGGCCCGCGTTGAAGGGCGCGAGCCGACGAAGGGCGGCGACCGCGTTCCGCAGCACATCGACGATGGCCTGGGTGCCCAGCGACCAGCGGGCCACCATCGCCAGGTTGCCCACGTAGAGCTCGCGGTACGTCCCCGGCAGCACGGTGGTTGCGAAGGAGCCGCCGCCACCTTCGTCCTCGTTGACGAAGTACGCGCCCGCCAGGAGCTCGAGCTGCGTGAGGGCCTGCGCGGTGGGCACCACCTTGCCGTCGACGCCGACCACGTCGACCGCGCCGGACTTGCGGAAGATGCGCACGAAACGCGCCTCCGGGCGGAGCTCGATGCGGAGCAGCTCGGTGCCGTACTCCTCGCCCTGGAAGCCCAGACTGGCCGCCCAGGGATTTACCCACGCGTAGCGCCCCTTGGCGTATCCGGGCTTGGCCAGCTCCTGGGCGAGCAGGTTGCCGGAGGCCGAGAGCTCGCCCAGCACCTGGTACAGGAAGCCGGGGCCGAAGTCGTCCCGCGCGGTCTTCGTGAAGAGCACGCGGTCCTGGCGTAGCGCCGTCGCCTGCTCCGTCGTGGTCCAGCTGTAGACGACGCCCCGCGGCGCGCGATCGTGATACGCGTCGTCGAAGCGGAGACCATCGGGTTGGAGGCGCCCGGCGGGAGGCACGTGCGCCGTCACCGGACCGAGGTTGGGCCCGTCGTCCGGCTTTCGGGCCACCACCGGCGACAGCGGTGCGTCGTCACGCGTGCCACTCCCGCAGCCGGCGAGCACCAGGGCCAGCGCCGTGAACTGCCTCCGGCCGAGCACGCTCCCCGTTTTCATGCGCGTGAGGCTAGCACTCCCCCGGGGGCGCGGAAAAAACGGACGCGAATTTCCCACGATGGGCCGTATTCCTGGGCAGACGCCGGAGAAAGAGTAGGTTCCGGCAGCGGCCGCCACGGGAACATTTGCTCTCGCGCGGCCCCCCGCAGACCGATTCCATTGACATCGCCAGCGACCACGCTAAAAGCTCCCACCCTTCCCTCTTCCCTCCGGGACCCTCTTCCGGACGAACGGACCGAGCTGCGCCATGCGAGATCTCATCAAAATGACGTGCGGAAACTGCAGCCGCGCGAACTACACGACCACGAAGAACAAGCGGACCATGTCCGAGAAGTTCGAGATCAAGAAGTTCTGCCCCACGTGCCGGAAGCACTTCCCGCACAAAGAAGGCAAGATCTCGAAGGGCTGATCCGGCTTCGCCGGACCGCCACCAGACTGAGCCGCTACGGTTCAGTTTCCGCCTGCGCGATTGGACATGGGCGGCCAGGGTTGCTAACCAGGCCGTCCATTCGCCTTTCTAGGCTGCTTTACTCTTTCGCTTCTTCTCTTCATCGCAATCGAAAACCCCAACCTCGGAGGAACGACCGCACATGATCTTCGACTGGCTCCACGGCCTGTTCTCGAACGATCTGGCGATCGATCTGGGGACTGCGAACACGCTCATCTACGTTCGCGGGAAGGGCATCGTCTCTTGTGAACCCTCCGTGGTGGCGGTCCAACGGGACGCCCGCGGCGGGAACAAGGTGCTGGCGGTGGGCCGCGAGGCCAAGGAGATGCTCGGGCGAACCCCGGGCAACATCCGCGCGGTGCGTCCGCTCCGCGACGGCGTCATCGCCGACTTCGAGATCACCGAGGCCATGCTCCGGTACTTCATCGCCCGCGCCCACAACCGGCGCACGCTGGTGAAGCCGCGCATCATCATCTGCGTGCCCTTCGGCATCACCGAGGTGGAAAAGCGCGCGGTGAAGGAGAGCGCCGAGAGCGCCGGCGCCCGCGAGGTGTACCTCATCGAAGAGCCCATGGCGGCGGCCATCGGCGCCGGCCTGCCCATCACCGAGCCCTCCGGCAACATGGTGGTCGACATCGGCGGCGGCACGACCGAGGTCGCGGTCATCTCCCTCGCCGGCATCGTCTACTCGCAGAGCGTGCGCGTGGGCGGCGACAAGATGGACGAAGCCATCCAGGCCTTCATGAAGCGGAAATACAACCTCGCCATCGGCGAGCAGACCGCCGAGCGCATCAAGATGGAGATCGGCAACGCCTTCCCCCTCGAGGAGCAAGTGAGCACCGAGGTGAAGGGTCGCGATCTCGTGGCCGGCGTGCCGAAGACGGTGGTCGTGAACTCCGACGAGATTCGCGAAGCTCTCACCGAGCCCATCAACGCCATCGTCGAAGCAGTGCTCCTGGCGCTCGAAAAGACGCCCCCCGAGCTGGCTGCCGACATCGTCGACAAGGGCATCGTGCTCACCGGCGGCGGCGCGCTCCTCTCGAACCTCGACGTACTCCTCCGGGAAGAAACCGGCCTTCCGGTGATGGTGTGTGACGATCCGATCAGCGCGGTGGTGCTCGGCAGCGGCAAGACGCTCGAGCACATCGAGCTGCTCCGGGAGGTGACGATCGGGTAAGGCCCGATCGTCCGACGTTCACGTGGAGGCGTTCAAGCGATACCGAGACATCGGGATCGTCGTCCTGTTGCTCGTGGTGCCGTTCTTCGTGCTTCGCGCCAACATGTCGAAGCCCGAGAATCTCAACGGCATGGACCGGGTGATCCTGCGGGTGAGCGCGCCCATCGAGTTCGGCGCGTCGAGCATCGCGCGGGGAATATCCAGCCTCTTCTCCGACTACGTCTACCTGGTGGACGTGAAGAGCGACAACGAGCGTCTGAGCTACGAGAACGCGCGTCTCAAGGAGACGGTGCACCGGCTCGAGCAGCGCGAGTTCGAGAACCGCGAGCTCCGGCGCCTGCTCCAGCTGCGCGAGGCGACGCCCGGCGACACCGTCAGCGCCCAGGTGGTGGGCAGCGACTTCACCGAGTTCTTCCGGGTCACCCGGGTCATCCTCGACCGCGGCGGGAAGAACGTCCGGCCGCGGCTCCCGGTCATCTCGCCCGACGGCGTGGTGGGCACCACGCTCCACGTGGCGGGCGACTCGGTGGACGTGCAGCTCACGGTCGACGCCGCCTTCAAGGTCGACGTGGAGGACGAGCGCACCCACGCCCGCGGCATCCTGCGCGGCACCGGCGACCCCACCCGGTACGCCTGCAAGGTCGAGGACGTCGATTCCCGAGACGAGGTGTGGGAGGGCGATCTCCTGGTCACCAGCGGCAAAGGCAACCTCTTCCCGCGCGGCATCCCGGTGGCCAAGGTCATGAAGGTGAACCGCCAGGAGCTGGGCCGCGACCAGGAGGTGGAGGCGAAGCCCACGGTGGACTTCTCGCGCCTCGACGCGGTGCTCATCCTCGTGACCCCGCTCGTCGATGAGCGGGTGGACCCCAAGACGGCCAAGGGCGGAAAATGAGCACGATGCGCCACACGGCGATGTTCGGCTTCGGCTTCGTCCTCCTCCTCGCCCAAGAAAACTTCTTCCGCGTCACCAACGTCGGGGTGCGGGTGCTCGAGGGCCTGCACGTGCCGGCGCGCTACGCGCACATGCCGGGGCTGGTGCCGGCGTTGGTGCTGCCGCTCATCCTGTTCATGGGCGTCCACGAGTACTCGCTGGCGCGCGGCGCCGGCATCTCGTTCGTCCTCGGCTACGTCACCGACCTGTGGGGGATCGCCCCGGTGGGGCTCTACGCCTTCACCTACGTGGCGCTCTTCACCCTGGCGCGGGTGGCGAGCCTTCGGCTCGCGGCGCAGACCCGGTGGATGCAGTTCCTGCTGACGCTGGCCTTCACCTTCGTGCAGAGCGGCATCGTGCTGGTGCTCCTGGCGCTCTTCGGCAAGGACACCTGGGTGCCACGCTCGGTGTTCGCCATGGCGGTGCCGCACGCCATCATCACGGCGGTCACCGGGCCCCTGGTGTTCCGCATTGCCGAGCGCATCCACGGCGGCACCGAGGCCGCGCGCGCCAGCGGCACCGCCGGCCAGTCGCCGCGCAAGCTCCCCACCGGGACCGCCGCGCCGTGAGCGTCGTCCTCGTTCCGCGCTCCGATGTGAGCGAGTTCCGGAAGCGCTACAAGTGGATGGCGCTGGTGGCCTTCGTGGCCTTCATGGTGCTGGTGGTGCGGCTCTTCCAGCTGCAGGTCATCGAGGGGGCGGAGTACCGCAACACCGCCCACGAGAACATCATTCGCCGCATCAACCTGCCCACCACCCGCGGGGTCATTCGCGACGCCTACGGTCGCGTGCTGGCCTCAAGCCGGCCCGCCCACAACGTGTACATCGTGCCGGGCCGGGTGATGCCCAGCGCCCGCCCGGTGAAGCACCGGCGACGCAAGGACGAGGCCGACACGTTCCCGCGGGTGGCCGACACGCTGCGCCTGAACCCCGACGAGCGGAGCCGCCTGGAAGCGCGGATCCGCGAAGTGTGCGCCACCGACGACGATCGCTCGCCCTGCTGGCGGCCCATCCTGGTGCGGGAGGACCTGGCCCGCGACATCGTGGCCGAGCTCCGGCAGCACGAGACGGAGAACGCGGGCGCCGAGATCGTCTCGGTGCCGGTGCGCTACTACCCGTTCAAGAACCTCGGCTCGCACATGCTCGGGTACGTGGGGGAGATCGACAAGGAGCGGCTCGATCACTTCCACCCGGAGGGCTACGAGCTCATGACGGCGGAAGAGAAGGCCAAGGTCAACCCGCTCGGCTACGACGTGGGCGACAGCATGGGCGCCACCGGCATCGAGCGCGCCTGGGAGAGCCACCTGCGCGGCCACCGCGGCTGGGAAAAGCGCGTGGTGGACGCCCACGGGCGGTACCGGGCCGGCCCCGAGGCGGCGCGGCTCCTCGACGAGCCGCTCCGGCAAGAGCCCATTCCCGGCCGCGATCTGCGGCTCACCGTCGACATCGAGCTCACCGCGGCCATCGAGAAGGCCATGCGGGTGCATCTCTCCGGGGCGGCCGTGGTGGTCGACGTGCGCACCGGACGCCTGCTGGCGCTGTATTCGAAGCCGGACTTCGACCCCAACGATCTCTCCGGCGGCGGCGGCAAGGCGCGTCTCCGCGAGGCCATGAACAAGCTGGCGCGCGATTCGTTGCGCCCGCTCCTCGACAAGACCATGACCGGCGCCTTCCAGCCGGGGTCGACCTTCAAGCCCTTCTCGGCCATGGCCGGCCTCGAGCGCAAGCGCATCAACCCCGAGGAGCGAGAGCGCTGCGACGGCTTCATCTCCTTCGGTCATCGCATCTTCCGCTGCACCCACGTGCACGGGCGCGTGAACATGCGCGAGGCCATCGCCCAGAGCTGCAACGTCTACTTCTTCAAGCTGGCGCAGGCGGTGGACCTCGACCCCATCGCCAGCGTGGCGTCGGAGTTCGGGCTCGGGCAGAAGACCGGCCTCGGCATCAACCCCGAGTCGCCGGGCAACAACCCCAACCGCTCCTGGTACACCCTGCGCTACCGCGGGCAGTTCCGCACCGGCTTCACCCTCAACTCGGCCATCGGTCAGGGCGCCACCACCGTCACCCCGCTGCAGCTGGCGCTGGCCTACGCCGCCATCGCCAACGGGGGAACCGTGTATATTCCCCAGATTGTTCGGGCGGTGGAGACGTCCGACGGCGCGGTGGCCCAGGATTTCGCGCCCCGCGTACGGCAGAAGGCCCAGGTGGCGCCGGAGAGCCTCACCCGCATCACCGACGGCCTGCACGCGGTGGTGAACGAGGCCCACGGCACCGCCTTCCCGGTGCGCGATCCGGCGCTCGACATCTCCGGCAAGACCGGCACCGCCCAGACCGGCTACGTGCTCTCGGGGAAGGACGATCCCCGGCAGGCCTGGTACAACTCCCGTGACCACGCCTGGTTCGCCGCATTTGCCCCGGCCAAGTCGCCGGAGATCGCGGTGGTCGTCCTGGTGGAGCACGGTGGCTCCGGCCCCACCCAGGCGGCCCCGGTGGCCATGCAGATCGTGCGCGACTACACGCGGCTGCAGGCGGCGCGGAACAACACCGCCCCCTTGCCGCCGGCCCCCAAGAGGCCACCGCCCGCACCGCACGGAGGCCACTGATGCTGAACAAGCGCCTCTCCACGCAGGCCATGGACCACTTCGACTGGGCGCTGTTTTTGGCCGCCTGCTCGCTCGGCGTCATCGGCGTGGTGAACCTGTACTCGGCCACCAGCGTGGCCCGTGCCGGCCTCACCGAGATGCACCTCCAGCAGATCTACTGGTTCGTCACCG
>JABFRG010000082.1 GCA_013141295.1 Polyangiaceae bacterium | reverse complement strand
GATGGGGGCCGTGCCGGCGCAGCGATGGGGGCGTTGTCGTAGATCGACGTCGCCTCCTCGGCATCGGCGTGTGCCTGCTCCGCCGCGTAGCCAACGAGCGCGCCCGCGATCTCGATGTCGCAGGAACGATCGAGCGGCAGCCAGTCGGTGCCCACGTCCTGGCCGTTGACGCGCACCGGCGCGCTCGCGTCGTGGCTCTGCACGAAGAGCGAGGCACCATCGAAGTACACGTACGCGTGCACGTCGAGCACGCCGGCAGCTTCGACGCGCCACATGCCGCGCCTGCCGATCGTGAGCTCCTTGCCCGCCGAAAGCGGAATGAAGGAGGGCTCGCCGATGCCACGACGTAGCTCTAGGTAGGCGCCCATCGAATGTTCCGGAACAACGCGCGTGAACGGAAAGTCACTGGAGTACGAGTATAGACGGATCGCGCAATTGCGTCAGCCGAAGGATACGCCCGCTGCGCTCGGAGGTCGCCCGTCGCGCCGGCTTCGGGATGGCCGAGACTGACGCGGAGCGACAGCTCGCGGCTCAGTGCGAGGGGCCACCGAAATGTCGCGGCCCCTCGCGAGCGGCTTCGTAGACGCAGGGCGGAAAGTCCATCCCGTGCTCCCGCAGCTGCTCCGTGCACCGGGGCATGATGCCGGTGGGGACGATGTCGCTCAGAATTTCGCCGTTCGGCCCGAACCCAGTGTAGGTGCGGACGAAGATGTCCTGCATCTGGTAGGTCGACGAGGGCACGTCGTATCCCAGCACCTCGCTGATGTGGGTGATCTTGCGACTTCCGTCCTGGAGGCGAGAGACCTGGCAGATGATGTTGACGGCCGAGGCCAGCTGGATGCGGAGCGCCTGGAGAGGCATGCCGATGTCGCTCATCATCGCCATGGTCTCGAGGCGAGAGATGGTGTCCTTCGGGTAGGTGGCGTGCAGCGTTGAAAGGCAGCCACCGTGACCGCTGGTCATGGCCTGGATGAGGTCGAGCGCCTCGCCACCACGGATCTCGCCCACCACGATGCGGTCGGGCCGGAGACGAAGGGTCGCGCGGAAGAGATCGCGAATGGTGACCTCGCCCTTGCCCTTGGGATCCGGCGGCCGGGCCTCGAGCTGGCAAACGTGGACCCGCTGCAGCTGGAGCTCGCGGGAGTCTTCGATGATGACCACCCGCTCGTCTTCGGGAATGAAGGACGAAAGGGCGTTGAGCATCGACGTCTTGCCGCTACCGGTACCGCCGGCAATCAGCACGTTGAGCTTGGAAGCCACCAGTGCCCTCAAGGTGGCGGCGACGTCGGGCGTTAGGGCGCCGAAGTTGATGAGGCGCTGGACCGTGAGCGTCTCCTTGAAGAAGCGGCGGATGGAAACGCACGGACCATCGGGCGCCGCAGGCGGGAGCACCGCCTCGATGCGGGAGCCGTCGGGCAGGCGCCCTTCCAGGATGGGCTTCTCTTCGTTGATGGTCTTGCCGACGAACTGCGCGGCGTTGCGGAGCGCCGAGGTGAGCGCCTCGCGGCTGGCGAACTTCGCCGGCACCAGCTCGAGCTTGCCCTTCTTCTCCACGAAAATCTGGTCGGGCCCGTTGATCATGATGTCGCTGACGCCCGGATCGTCGAGGTACGGACGAATCGGCGCCAGGAACTGCAGCAGCGTCTCTTCGAAGATTTCGCGGGGGATCATGGGACACTCTGGAGGAGCCCGGTGCGCGCTTCTTCGGCGTAGGGACCGGTTGGGTCTAGCTTCAAGTACTCTCGGAATTGCTCGTCGGCGCCGACGGTGTCGCCCTTGGTGTCGCGCAGCAACACGCCCAGCGCGTAGTGCGCCTGGGCCTCGCTCGGGCGCTCGCGAATGACGCGCCGGAACTCGCGCTCGGCGTCGTGGTTGTCGCCGAGCCCGGCGTAGATGGTACCGAGCACCAGGCGGGTGCGCGGATCGTTGGGGTGACGGTGCAGGTAGTCTTCGGCGTACTGCGCCGCGAGCCGGAAGCGGCTGTCCTGGATGCACACCATCAGGAGGAGAGGCATCACCGTTCGCGGGTCGGCTCCCTGCTCGAGGGCGGCACCGAAGTACTCTTCGGCCCGCGTGAGGTCTCCCACTGCGGCGAAGGCCTTGCCCCGCTCGAAGAGCTTGTCGGGCGCTTGCTCGGTCTTGAACGTGTTGATGTTCGCCGCGGTTCGCTCGCCGTCGTTGCGGGCGCAGCCCGACGTACAGGCCGCGGCAACGACTGCGGCGACGACGAACAGGGGCCGGAGACGGACCATCATTTCGTCGCGCGCGGGGCCTTGAGTTGCAGCTTGCGGTCGGCTTCGCGCAGCCACGTCCGGTACTCGCTCTCTTGACCCTCTGTATAATACAGCAAAATGCGGACGTCGTTGCGAGCGGCGGTCCAGTCCTCGATGCGCGCGTGGTACTCCAGGCGAACGTGTTGCTTGCGATAGTCCTGGTTCAGGTCGGCGCGCAGGTAGTTGGCGGTGGCCTCGGCGGCCCGAGCATTTCCCGCATCTGCCCCGGCCTTGAAGCACGAAGCCGCGAGCTCGAAGAGCGGCACCGCGGCGACGCCTTCTTGCACGTAGAACGGGCGACGCTCGCGCTTCGCGTTGGCGATGCCGAGGCGCTGCCAGGCGAGGGCCCGCGCCTCGGTTCCGGCTTGGGGACAGGTCGGCGAGGGCGCTTCCGGCCAGAGCGCGGCTTGCTTCGGTGCGGAGAGACCTCTATCGGGCGCGGCGTCGTCGCTGAAGAGGAAGAATGCCGCGCCGATGAGGACCACCGCCATGGCGATGAGCGTGATTGGGCTCGACTTCTTTTCCTTTTGCGGTCCGCCAGCCTGCCCGCCGACGTCGACCACCTGGATCTGGATCTGCGTCTGGTTGATGCCCACCACGCCGTCGGGCGGCAAGGGGCTCTGCGTGAACGGAACGCCGTTGAGGGTGGGCGGCGGATCGAACGCGAGGGCGGTGGCGAAGGCACCGGCAGGCCCCAGATCGATGCGCAGGTGCTCGACACGTGCCTGGTCGATGGGCAGGCGGATCTCGCAGTGGGCGCCGGCGCCGATGAGGACGCGCTCCGCCTCGACGTTGATCACCTCGGTCTGCCCGGAGAGGTAGCGGATCTGGAATCGGAGGATTCGCATCAGTTGAGCCCACGGCCAATGGTCATGAGTGCCGGGCCGAGAACCAGGCCCAAAATAGCAAAGAAGACGAGCGCGAGCGGCATAATCATCTGCACGCCAGCCTTGGCTGCGGCCTCTTCGGCGCGTGTGCTGCGACGCTGACGCGAAACGCCCGCCTGGATCGCCAGCACTTCGGCCACCGGGTTGCCGCGTTCTTCGGCCTGCACCAGCGCGTTCACGAACTCGCGCACCGCGTCGACGGGCGCGCGCTTGGAGAACTCGATGAGCGCGTCTTTGCGGGTTCGGCCGAGGTTCAGCCCTTGGAGGAGGAGCGTGAACTCTTCGACGATGGGGTCGTCGGGGTTGCTGGACTTGTCGACCACCTGGCGGACCGCACCGGGGAAGTCGAGGCCTGCGCCCATGGAGAGCGACATGAGGTCGATGGTGTAGGGCAAGCCGCGGGCGATGGACTTGAGCCGCTCGGTGGCCTGCCCGGAGATCTGCAGGTAGGGAAGCGCCGCTCCGAATACCGCGGCGACGACGACCGTGAGCCCCCCGCCGAGCTGCATGGGGAAGCCAGCGATTGCGCCCACCACCGCGGAGCCCAGGGCGCTCAGCATACAAAGCGCCACGTACTCTTCGGCGGTCAGGCCCAGGTAGTCGCCGGCGTTGGAGATCTGCTCGTCGAGGCTCGCGCGCAGGTCGTCGTTGATGAGACGGCTCACGCGGACGCCGAGCCACCGCACCAGCGGCTCGAACTGAGCCCAGGTGTCGCTCTTGCGGATGGAGGTTTGGCGCTTGAGGCCGCGCAAGCCGAAGCGCGTGGCTTGACGGCTGGGTGCGCTGCTCACCGCATAGACGAGGCAGCCGAACGCCACCGCGAGGACGACGACCGTAGACCAGCGGAGAAGGAGGAGGAGCGGGCTCATATGTCCACCGCCAGAACCTTGCGCGCGACCACGATGGCGCTGGCCCACATGATGACCACGCCGACCACGATGACGTAGCCGATGATGTTGTCGGTGAGCGGGTTGAAGTACCCGGGCCAGACCACGTTCATGAGCACGACGAGCACTGCCGGCATGGCACCGATGACGTACAGCTGCATGCGGCCGTCTGCGGTCTTCGACCGGATCACGCCTTCGAGTCGCTGCATTTCGCGGAGCGACCCTGCGGTCGTCTCGAGCACCCGCGGCAAATTGCCGCCGACCGTTCGACCGATGAGCACTGCGGAAAGGGCGGTGTCCACGGATCGACTTCCGATGCGGGCCGCCATGTGGAGGAGGGCCTGGTCGAGAGTGCTTCCGACCTTCATCTCCTTGGTCACCATCTCGATCTCGGAGCGGATGGGCTCCGCGACCACCGACACCACGGAGTTGAGCGCGCCGCCGATGCTCGGCGTGGTCTTGAGGGCGTTGGCCAGCGCGAGCACGAAGTTGTCGACCTGGAACTCGATGGCCTCGAGGCGTTTGCGACGCTCTTGCTCCACGTACAAGGCGGGCCCGGCGAGAACCAGGAGCACGCCCACGCCCCAGTACGGGATGCCGAAGAGGACCGCGATGGTGATGTAGAGGAACAGCACCGCCGCCTGTGCCGAGACGATCACTTTGCCCGTCGGCTTGAAGATGAACATCAGCCGCAGACGCCGGTCGAGGTAGGAGACGTACCGCAGAATCCATCGACTGACCGGGCCGGCCGCGTCGGAGATTGCGCCCCAGGTGCCGAGGAACAGGGCAAGCCCGATGATGAGGAGCGAGCCCCACTTCATGAAGGTCGTCGCCGAGAACGACATGTGCGCGATACGCGGCAAGCTCACAGGTAGGGCTCTCCCCGCTTCACCAGTCCCATCACGATGAAGTCGTTCAGGTAGGTGGGTAGGTAGCCGGTGGCGCGAAACTCACCGAGGACCTTGTTCTTCTCGCCGGTGCCGGTGCGGATGAACTCGAAGATGGGGCGCGTCTCGATCTCGTTGGTTTCGCGATCGATGCCGGTCACCTCGGCGATGGCGGTGACCTTGCGGCTGCCGTCGGAGAGGCGGCTCTGCTGCACGATGAGGTGAACGCTGTTGGCGATCTGCTCGCGAATGGCGCGCACCGGGAGCTCGAGCCCGGCCATGAGGACCAGCGTCTCGAGACGGCTCAGGGCCTCGATCGGCGAGTTCGCGTGCGTAGTGGTGAGCGACCCGTCGTGGCCGGTGTTCATGGCCTGGAGCATGTCGAGCGCCTCGCCGCCACGGCACTCGCCGACCACGATGCGGTCCGGGCGCATACGGAGGGCGTTCTTCACGAGATCGCGAATCGTGTACTCGCCGCGACCTTCGAGGTTCGCGGGGCGCGTTTCCAGCGATACCACGTGGGGCTGCTTGAGCTGGAGCTCCGCGGCGTCCTCGATGGTGACGATGCGCTCTTCTTCCGGGATGTTCGCCGAGAGAACGTTGAGCAGGGTGGTCTTACCGCTGCCGGTACCGCCGGAGATGACGATGTTGCGCTTGGCATGCACCGACCGCATGAGAAACAGCGCCATCTGCTGGGTGATGGTGCCGAACTTCACGAGGTTGTCCATCGTGAGCGGGACTTTGGCGAACTTTCGGATCGTGATGCACGAGCCGCGGAGCGCGATGGGCTTGATGATGGCGTTCACGCGGGAGCCGTCCTTGAGACGCGCGTCGACCAGCGGCGAAGACTCGTCGATGCGGCGGCCGAGCGGCGTGACGATGCGCTCGATGACGGCGCGCACGCGCTCGTCGTCGGTGAAGCGGTAGGGCGAGAGGGTCAGCTTGCCCCCTTGCTCGACGTAGATGGTGTTCGGGTCCACCACCATGATTTCGGAGATGCTCGGGTCGGCCAGAAAGCGCTCCAGCGGCCCGAGGCCCAGCGCTTCGTCGTCGAGCTCGCCGATGAGGCCCTTGCGTTCCACGTGTTGGGGAATCTCCGCGTCGAGCTTGGCCACGATGGTGCCGAGCGCGGTGAGCACCTTGGGGCGCATCGAAGGGTCGTCGAGCTTCTTCGCGTCGATGGTCGCGAGATCGAGATACTCGAGGAGCATCTTGTGGATCTTGCGTCGCATCTCGACGTCTTTTTTCGCACTGTCGTCGAGCGGCTTCAGCGGCATGCGCTGCGCCACTTCCACCGGAAGCTGCTGCTGCGGGACCTGCACGTGACCCGACACCTGCGGCTGCGGGTAGCCGCCGGAGTGCTGCATGTGCATGCCGGGGGCCATGGTCGGCGGCATCGGTGCGTGGCCCGGGTGATTCCCGGACGCCATGTGCTGCACGTGACCGGTGGGCCCGCTCTGGCCGTTCATGCCGTTCATGCCGTTCATCGCATGACCGTTTTGCCCGTTCGGCAGGTTGGGCAGGCGCGGCGGCGGACGAGCCGGGGACGAGGCGCGGTCGGCGGGTACCTGCTGCTGCTGCTGCGGATAGAACGCGACGGTGAAGTCGCCGATGACGATGGGGATGCCGAACCCGATGTCGCGGGCTTCGCGTCGCAGGAGGACGTCACCCGCGATAGTGCCGTTGGTCGACACGTCCTCTACACGGACCCCGTGGGTGCCGACCTCGACCACCACGTGCTGACGGGAGACCAGGTCGCTATCGAGGCGCAGGGTGCATTGCGGATGACGACCAATGGAGATGGGCCCGGAGGTCGGAAGCATCTCCGTCCGACTCGCGCCGTTCTCTGCGTTGATCACCACTTGTACGTGCATCATTGCCGTTCGAGCCTAGCACCTGGTGAACGTGCAGCGCCTCACTTGGCGTTGGGCGGCTGCGTTTGGAAGGTGTCGAGTCCCTTCATGTCGCCGTTGTAGTCCTTGTAGGTGGAGAAGGCGTTCTTGATGACGTCGAGCGACGACTTGGGGACGGAGTCGACCACGCTCGGGATGATGAAGATCGCGCCTTCGACCTCGGCCTCGCTCTTGGCGTGGGACCCGAAGAGCAAGCCTACCACCGGGATTTCACTCAGGAAAGGCAGGCCGGCGATGTCTTGACGCCGGGTCTGCGTCTTGATGCCGGAGAGGACGAGCGCCTGCCCCAGCTTCAGGGTCACGAGGGTCTCGAGCTTGGTCGTGTTGCGTCCGGGAACGGTGCCCGAAGCGGGCGGCGTGAGGTCGTTGACCTCGGAAACGAGCTTCAGCTCGACGTCGCGAGAATTCGAGTCGTAGCGCGGAAGAACCACCACGTCGGTGCCGAACTTGACGGAAACGAGCCCCACGGAGAAGCCGGAGTTCTGGATGAAGTTCTGCTCGCCGCCGCTGCTGAACTTCGCCTCGGAGCCGTTGCCGGTGATGACCGTCGACTGCTTGAGGACCTTTGCCCAGCCGTTCCGCGATCCGATATCGAGGCGCGGGAGCGGCTGGTTGACGATGGACGCCTGGGCCGCCGTCGTGGTGCGCCCCAAGAAGTCGAACGACAGGTTGCTCCGAACCGTCGGCGCGCCGTTCTCGACGCCGCCGATGCTGCTCGGCCAGCCGATGCCCACCGTGTAGCTGGACGACTTCTCGTACTGGACGAAGAAGAAGTCGAGGCGCATGAGGAGCTTTCGCTCGGCCGCGCCACCGCCCACGACCACCAGCGAGACGACCTGCTCGCCGTAGATGGTGGCCACCTGTTGGATGCGCTTGAGGTCCGCGTCCGTGGAGACGCCACCCTCGATGAAGAAGCGCGGTCCAACGCGGCGAATCTTGACGCCCGGAGTGCCGTCCAGGAGCCCCGAGAGCTCTTTGTCGACGACCGCCACCGGTCGTAACGACACGACCACCTCGTACGATTGCTGGCTGCCGTCCTTCTTGATGAGCAGCAGCGTGGTCGTGCCCTGCTTCTTGCCGGTCACGAGGAAGTTGGAGCCGTTGGCGGGATCCGGACGGATGTCCGCGACGCTCGCATCGGCATTGGAGAACCGGTCGACGCCGGGCGCGACCAGGGTCTTCGTCTCGTTGACGGAGACGTTGAACTCGAGAGACTTTGCCTGCGCATGCGCGGTGCCCTCGAAGGTGGGGGCGGCAGCGAGGAGCGCGGTGGCGGCGACGACGTGCGCGCACACCGCGACGAAGCGTCGAAGCGTTTTCATTTGTTCTCGGGCGAGATGTTGACGGGGCCCGTGGGGCCGCCCCCACGCACGGGGACGAAGCCCTTCTCGAAGAAGTCTTTGGACTTCTTCTCGGGGAAACTATTGATCTGCGAATCGCCAGGCGGACGAACCACGACCGTCAGACGACCCTTCTCGGCGGCGAGCGCGAGGACTTGCGCCTCGGGTACGGTGAGGCTGAGGGTGATCGACTCCGACCCGATCTGGTCCTTCTTGCCTTCCTCGTGGTGCAGCACCGACGTGCTTTCGCCGTTCGCGAGCACCAGGATCTTCTGCATGAGCACGGTTGCGGTCTTGTCTTCGGCCTGGGCGGTGGCCGAGAGAATCGCGATGACGTCCACGTAGTCGCCCGGCTGGAGAAGGCTCACGCTGGGGTCGTCACGGGATACCCGGATGGTCACGCCGCGGTAGCCGGGAATGACCAGCTGGCTGAGGTCTTTGCGCTCTTCGGTACCGCTCACGAGATCCGTCCAGAGGAGGGTCTGCTGGGCTCGCACGGTGTTCGCGACGGTGAGGCCGAGGATCTTGTTCTTCTCGGTCTCCTTCACCGCGCGCTCCTCGAGGTACGCGATGGGAATCTTGCGGGGCGCGAGCGCTTCGTCGGTGATGGCGCTGCCGCGGTCGACCTGCTTGATCACCTGGAGGACCGTCACACGCTCGCCGCCCGAGGCTTCTTCCTCGAACCTTTGTTGGTACAAAAGCATGAGGAACATGCCGAGGATGGCGACGACGATGGCGATGCCGAGGGCGCGGCGATTCATGTTGCTTCCTCGATGCTATCGCGTCCCCTGCTCCGTTGGAAACAGGTTTCCGCTGGTATCCGCGTGGCGTTCGACATCACGTTCGGGATCGCGCGCACACTTTCAGCATGGGACGCAGCGCATGTCCTTCTCGCACTTGTCCTTCGACTTGTCGCAACGGACGATGCACTCGTGGATGGCGCTCTTGCCGTGCCCTGCCTTGATGCACTGCCCGTAGCAGACGCTCATCCGGTCGAAGCACGGCCGCATGCACTTGTCCCAGTCCTTCGCGCACTGGGGCATGTCGTCGTCGCCCTTGCCGGCAATGCCCGAAACATCCCTCACCGCAGCTGCGTGCTCGGGGCGCGGAGGCGCAGCGGCGGAGCTCGCCGCGATGGCGCCGACCAACAGCGCGAAAGCCGCCGACGCTGCGAGTTGCATCCCACGCATCACTTGCTCCGGTTCACGCGATTGTTGGCCGCGAAGCTCTCGGAAACGCCCGACTCCACCAGGCCTACCGAGGTCTTGTGGTTCTCGTTCGTCTGCGCCACCACGAACACCGTGACGCCGTCGCGCTCGTACATCCGGTACTCGCCCGTGAGCTCGGTCTTGGGACGGCTGGCCGCGGACGGATCGTCCACGACGTTGTAGTGCTCGGCTGCCATGCGCTCGTCGTAGAAGCGAATGGTGTCGTTGGGGCTGTTCGTGGACTCGTACACGTAGGCCGCGTGCGACGAATCCACCAGGTCGACGGACATGATGCGACGGGATGCGGGTGGGCGCGGGGCGAGACTGCCGTCGTGGCCCTTGCTCTCCACGCCGTCGGGCGGCATGAGCTCGCTCAGCTTGAGCGAGTCCTCGGTCCACAGCATCATCACGTGCAGCGAGCCGTCCGGCTGCTTGCGGGCCTGCGCGTAGCGCATCTTGCCGAGGGCGCCGAGGTCCTGCGTGGTGCCGAACTTCTTCAGCGAGTCGAGCAGACCGTTGCCGGTGTTGGTACCGCGAACGATGCACATCACCGAGCCGAGGTCGCCGTTGACCTTGCGGTGCGTGCTGAGGTCGATGTCGGCGAAGCGCGCCCGCTCTTCCTTGGCGTCCTCGGGGACGTTGAGCTGCTTCGGGAGGTCCTTGAAAACGCTGTCGCTCGCCTTGCAGTACTTCTCGAAGCGGTCGAGCGTCGCGTCCATCGACTCCTTGCTCGAGCCGTTGGCCAGGTACAGGTCCTGACCGTTGATGCGCATGTGGGTGTTCTCTCCGAAGATGTCGGAGATGCGATCCATTTCGCGACCGAACGCCTGCAGCTGCTCGCCCGCTTCGGCCTTCGCGGAGTGGAGGCTGATGCCGCCGAATACCGCGCTGACGCAGAGGGCGTACACGGAGAGCCGCGCGGCGCCGCGGATGCGGTTGGCAGAGGGCGAGTTGTAGCCCTCACGCTTGGTCTTGAGCCACCCGAGCAGAGCGATTGCCGTGATCATTGCGTGCACCCATTGGAGTCCCAGGGCTTTCCAGCGCTGAAGGGGCTGGAAATCATGCTGCCAGCGTACTTGATCCAACCGACGATGCCACCGTCCTGGGGCTTCTCGTCGCACATCATCCACGAGCCCGCGTTCACCTCGCGGCTCAAACCAGCCGCCGCCACGGTGGACTTGAGCGTCTCGCTGGTGGTCAGCAGGCCAGTGCTGGAGGTGGCGGAGGTTCCGCCGCCCCCACCGCTGCAGCTACCCACGCCGGAAACGGACCCCGACCCCGTGGCCGGCGGCCCCTTGCCCTCGCAGCTGTGCGCCGCGTGGTAGGCCACGTTCTTGTGGGAAGTGGCCTGCATGCTCATGCGGGAGTCGTAGGCCTTCTTCACGAACAGGAAGAAACCGAAGAAGAGGATGAGCATCGGGATGACGATGGCCGCCTCGATGAGCGCCGCCCCGCGGGAACGGCGGCGCTTCATCATTGCCCGGCTGCTGGTGCGTGTGGAGGAGCTCATGGTCATGTCCTTCAGTGCAGAGCCTGGGTGCCGGCGCGGGCGGGTTTGATGGCTCCCTTGCCTGCGTTGACGATCTTCTTCAAACCCTTGGTGAACAGGTCTTCCTGGTTGTTCTTGCCGCGGTTGATGAGGATGTCCTTGAGGGGTCCCTTGCCGAAGATGTCGCCCGCGAGCTTGGTGAGGCCGAGCTTGTCCTTGAACCAGTTGGCCATCTTGTTGGTGGTGAGGAACTCGCCGAGGAAGTCGCCGAAGAGCGAACCGAAGGTGCTCAGACCGAAGCCACGGTAGCGCACGATGCGAGCGCGCCAGCGCATGCTGTACATCGTGTAGTCGTAGAGCGCGTCGTCGTCGCCGTTGCAGTTCGAGGTCTTCCAGGCGTCCTTGCAGTCGTAGTAGAACTCGGACTGGGCGTTGTACATGAAGTAGCCGCTGCCCAGGAAGCCGGAGGACTGGGTGGCGCCCTTGAAGCCGCCCGAGTGGTAGGTGGCGACGCGGACCTTGCTGTCCTGGACGTCGGAGTAGTTGGACGGCGTCCAGCCCCAGATCTGGTTCCACTCGGAGCCGTTCTTCACGGCGCTGGAGTAGAGAGCCTTCGGTCCGCCCTGCTCGTCGCCCCACCACTTCTCCGCTTCGTACACGGTGAAGAGGAACCCGGCGAGGGAGCCCACCGCAGAGGTGGCGGCGCCGATGAGCTTCTTGATGGCCTTGGAGAAGAAGCCACCGGGCGGCTTCTTGTCGTAGAGGTCCTTGGAGTCGAGCGTGGTGTTGGATCCGGACTCGCGGCAGTGCACCTCGGTGATGGCGGTGCTGAGGATGCCGGAGACGAACTTGCGAATCTGACCGAAGAACCACCCGACGAGGGGGATGTTCTTGATGAGGTCGTAGAGCTTATCCATGATGAAGCCCACCGCGACCTCGCAGAGGAAGTTCATCTTCTTGGTCTTGACCGGGAGCCCGAGCTTCTTGGTCGCGCCGTCGAAGGCGGCGAGCTTGCCGCTGTCCTTCGGGAGCACCTTGTCGGCGGCACCGCCGCTGATCTTGTTGATGAGCTTGAGCACCGAGGCATCGCTGCCGGGGATATTCGAAGGGCCCACCGCGATGGTGAAGAAGCCGTACTTCTTGGAGATGGAACCGGCGGCCAGGGTGCCGCCCCAGGGCGCGAGATAGGCAACCGCGGTCTGGATGCCGGCGAAGAGCGGGAGGGCTACGGCCATGCCCTTCTTGTAGATCTTGGCGACGTTGTCGACTTCCTTCGCGGCGGCCACCAACTCGGGGACGGCCCAGATGGTGAAGATGCCGGCGATGGCGAGACCGGTGATGAACAGGATGACGTCGACGATCACCGCGAGGAGCAGGTAGATGAAGACGATCGCCAGCATCAGGCAGTTGAGGAAGGAGATGATGTTCATCCCCTTCGCGTGGATCGCCGCCGACGAGAACACGGCGGAGTCCGACGCTTCCTGCGCGGCCTGGCGGTACACGATGGCGTCGCCGATGCCGACGAGGAACCACAGGGCGCCGATGAGGAAGAGCGCCATGAAGACGCCCATGAACATCACTGCGCCGCGGGAGTCATTGGCGAGGCTCGCGCCCCCGGACCGACGCGAGAGCGCTGGTGCGGGCATGAAGAGCCGAGCGAGGGCGAAGGGACCGAGGCTCGCGGAGCGACCGGAAAGTGCCGTGGTGCTCATCACTTCTCTTCCTTGTACTGCGCGCCCTGCAGCGGGAGGCTTGCGCTCTCCGTCTTGGTCTTGCTTCCACCGCCGGCAAAACAGGTGATTCGACCGCCGAGGGGGACGTCACAGTCGTAGGTTGCGGTCACGTCGACCGTCACCAAGCCATGCGGGTCGCCGGAGGGAGGCGTAACCTTCACGCTCACGCTGCTGAACCCGCCGTTGGTGTAAAAGTCGCCGAGCCCCGCATATGCGGCGAGCTCGATCTCGTTGCGGTCGCCGGTGGCGCCGGGGTTCATGTTCGAGGGCTTCTCGATGACGACAGCAGCCCGCGCCGCACACATGGCAGCGTGCTTGAGCGCGAGGTTCGCCGTGTACAGCTTCCCCAGCTGCACGAGACAGAAGAACGTCGTCAGTAGCGGCACGAGCGCCACGACGAACTCGGCGAGCACTGCGCCGCGTTGGTCCTTCAGAAGAGTTCGCTTCTTCATGGTCGGCCTCACGGAGCTGACGAGTCCAGAACGGTGTCGCGCGCGTCGTGGTAATTCTTGAGCATCTGCATCCCGGCCGCGAAGATCCCCAAGACCACCGGGAGACCCACGGCGGTGAGGAGGAACGCGTACTCGAGCAGGATGGCGCCGCGGGTCCCGCGGCGGGAGAGACGCGCGGAACTGCGCCTGCGGCTCTTCATGCCTTCGGACTTCCCAGACATCGTCATCTCCTGTTCGAATTGCGGTTACGGCTGCTGCTGCTGGTTCCAGCGAAGAACGGCGCTGACCACCGTGCCAATGAAAATGGCGGGGCCGAACCGGAACCAGCTCATCGCTTCAGCATCGATGGGGATTCGCTTGTCTTTCGGCATCACCGTGTTGCGAAAGAGCAATCCGGTGTTCTTGAGAGTCTTGAGGAGCTTGCCGTCGTAGGCGAGCCGCGCGGGAGCGATGATGGCAGCCGCGAGAAACGCGTAGAGCTCCATCTCGATGCCAATCGTGATCTGTCCGATGGCTCCCAGGGCTGCGAGGAGCTTGATGTCTCCCCCGCCGATGGCGTTTTGACGATACAGAATCAGGGGAGCAAATGAGCACAAGATGGCGCCCCCGAGGGAAACGCCACCCTCTTGAAGTGCATCGTTGGCTGCCAAGCCCTGGACGCGAATGCCGTAGATGACGTGAGCGAGAGGGCCGCCGAGGAGCGCGGGCAGGGTGATCCAGTTGGGGATCAGCCCGGTTCTCCAGTCGAGAACCGCGCTGACCCCTGCCACCAACACAGCGGCTATGAGAAACCCATGCACGCGCTAGGCCTCAGAGCTGGCCTTCGCCCCGCTTCGCAGCGTCGCCAATCTTCGGTCCGAGGGACTTGAAGGCGGCGGCAGCAAGGAGGAGGACGGCGACGATGAGGAACACGTACTCGAGGAGGCCGGCGCCGCGCTCGTCTTTGACAAGCTTGCGAGCGATCTTGCGAAACTGGCCGCGGGCGAGGTCCAAAACGATTTGCATGTGCATGGTGAGACTCCTGTTGGTGACTGAAAAGGTACGCGATCTGATTGGCCGAGGCCCCAATTTTACGTTGGAGGCCGAGGTCGGCGTCTCAGACGCCGTCGTTGTGTGTTCAGAAGGTAATACACTTTGCGTGCCACGGACGCCTTCGTACGTCTTGGCTGTAACAACTAAAATACATGAACAATTTCAATATGTAGCTCAATGTAGGTGGATCGGCGTCCGCCGAATGGCCGATGGATCTAGACCGCACCAGCTGGGCCCTTCGACGTCCATCGACAAGGTAGGACACCGAGCGCCTTAATGCAGCAAACCCGCGTGGGAACGCGGGTTTGCCTGGGTGTCGTGGAAGATTTTTCCATGGTCCGACCACGGTCCGTGGCGCGTAGAGCGACCGGCGAAGGGCTCAGGGCACCTGCCGCGGGATGTTGCTTCGCGGACGGACCGGGACGTTGATAACCTTGGGCTTTTCGCGCTCGAACTTGATGTTGATGAGCTTCACCTCGTCGGACTCCCCGACGATGAGCGGCACCGACGGATTCGGCGGACGGAGCTTGTCGTCGCCCTTGGTGTTCAGGGTGATGGTGAACGGCTCGTTGACGCGGAGGCGGACGGCGTAGTGGGCCGCGCCGGAGGCGTCGGTGCGCGCCACCTCGTTGTTCAGGTACATGACCGGGAGGTTGGGACCGTTGTCGGCCCGCACCACCACCGCGATGCTGCGCATCAAGGGACGGCAGGCACGGTCGAACTTGGTGAGCGCCTGCCCCTCGGTGCGCCGCACGGTGACGCGAACGGGCTCCGGCGGGGCCGAGTCCGGAGGGCACTTGATGGTGAGGGTCACCACCTCGCCGTCCGGGCGTCGGGTCTCGATGACCGCGTCACCCTTGACGTCGGTCTTCTTGATCTCCGTGTCGTTGAACATGATGGGCTGATTCGCAAGGGGGAACCCCGGATCGCTGTCCACGTGCACGATGACCTTGAAAGGCGAGATGGGCTGCTCTTTGCAGCCGAAAACCGCGCCCAGGAGCGCCACACACAGAAGTCGCCGCATATTTGCAGGGTACGGTAGCGCGGCGACCTGTCAAGCCGGTCAGCGAGCGCGTTCGCGCGCCTTGCCCAGGGCCATCTGCATCATCACCTCTTGCTCCGCCGGGTCGGCCCAGCGGCGCTGCGCGGCGGTGCTGAGCTGGTGCAGAGGGTCGAAGTACATGAAGTGCTGGCCGGGCTTCACGCTCGGTGCAGTGTACACGCTGATGCCGGTCTCGCGGTCGTAGTACTCGTAGGAGTGCGCGTCGCGCTTGCCACCGCCGCCAGGGGCGTCGACCACGAAGGTCGGGGTGTTGAAGCCGGCGGTGGAGCCCCGCACGTGCTTCTCGATGTGGAGCGCGGTGTCGACGGAGGTACGCAGGTCTTCGACGCCACGCACGAGATCGTGCACGTACACGTAGTAGGGGTGCACGTTCACGTGCCCGAGGCGCTTCACCAGGCGGGTCATGGTCTCCGGCGAGTCGTTCACGTCGCGCTGGAGAACGCTCTGATTTCGCACGAAAAGCCCGCGTTCCATGAGCTTGCTCATGGCCCGCTGGGTGATCTCGGTGATCTCGTTGGGGTGGTTGAAGTGGGTGTGGAGGACCACCTCTTTGTGGAGCTTGCGGCCCCGCTCCACCACGCGGGTGAGGGCGTCGGTCCAGGCGTCGTCGGTGAGGATCTTCTGCGGCATGACCGCGGGGCCCTTGGTGGCGAAGCGCATGCGGCGGACGTTGGGCATGTCGAGGAGGGCGTTGCCGATCTCTTCGATCTGCGTCGCGCGCAGCTGGTACACGTCGCCGCCGGAGATGACGATGTCCTCGAGCTCGGGGCGCGAGGCGATGTACTCGTAGGCGCGCTTCCAGCGCTCGTCGCTCACCTTGAGCTGCACCTTCTCGACCTCTTCGGTGTCGACGCCGACCGCGTAGCTGCGGGTGCAGAAGCGGCAGTACACCGGGCAGGTGTCGAGCGGCAGGAACAGGGCCTTGTCGGGGTACCGGTGGGTGAGGCCCGGCACCGGGGCGTCGGCCTGCTCGTGGAGCGAGTCGAGGTCGAGCTTCGGGTGATCCGCGAGGAGGCGCGAGGCGACCGGCACGAACTGGATGCGCAGCGGGTCCCGGTACGGGTCGGACCAGTCGATGAGCGAGAGCATGTAGGGGCTGACGCGGACGCTCATGGGCGCGCGCTTGAAGCCTTCTTCGGCGTCCTTCACGAATTCTGGCGTGACCAGGCCCTGGAGTGCCGCCAGCAGCTTGTCGACGCGGGTGATGGAGTGCTTGGCCTGCCACGCGTGGTCGAGGAACTGCGCCTCGCCGACCTCGGCATAGGCCGGGATCTTGCGCCAGAACTCGCCGGAGCGGAGATTGCGGTACTCGAGCGTCGCCGGGTCGACCGGGGGCTTCTTGTGGACGATGGGCTCGTTGCCGATGACCTTCAGCGGCGACGCGGGCGAGGTGACTGCGCTCATGCCGCCTATATAGCAGCCCGACCACGGGATCGCGTCGGGGATCAGCGGGGGCTCAGGGGCGGTCGTAGCGTTTGCGCGCTGCGTCGAGGGTGGCCACCACCGCGTCGACCAGCTCCGGCGGCTCGATGACCCGCGCACGCGGACCGAAGGCCAGCACCCAGTCGCGGACCCGGCCCAGGCGCGCCGTGGTGAAGGTGACGCGAACGCGGCCGTCGGCGGCCACCGCGGTTTTCTGTGTAGGATGCACCTTGATGGCCCGCACCTCGTCGGCAGCCACCGGATCGAACTCCACCAGGACCCGGGAGGCTGGGCCGTCGCTGCCCCGGCGCACGCCGAAGCGCCCCTCCATCACGCTCATGACGTCGAACGACTCCGGCACCGAACAGGGCTTGGCCAGGACCTCGAGCGACTCCACCTCTTCGAGCGGCAGCGCCTCGAGCACCTGACCTTCGACGTGGTGGCCGACCACGTGGAGCGCGCCTTCGGCCAGGAGGAGGCCGTAGGGATGCAAGGTGAGGAGCTCTCGGGTACCGCCCGCGCTGCGGGCGATGCGGAGCACACGCCCCTCGGCCACCGCCAGGAAGGCGCCGTCGATGTCCTCGCCGCGGCCGGTATACGTGCGGAGCGGGCCGGGCGCGTAGCCGAAGCGCCCCTCGAGCCGGGCGTCGGCGGAGACCTCGCCCTTGCTGCCCTGACGCACCGGACGTTCCGCCAGCTTGTGAATTTCCCGGAGCGCGACCTCGATCTCGTCGAAGAGGGCGGAGCCGCGCAGAAGCTCGAGCACCCGGCGCGTGGCCAGGAGCCCGTAGGCCTGGGTGCGCCGCAGATTCACCGCGCGACCGCGCTCGCTGGGCTTGATGCGCCAGACGTGAGCGCCACCGGGGACCACCTCGAGGGACTCGACCTCGATGCTGCGGGAGAGCTCGTGGAGGTAGCGGCGTACGCTGCGCTCCGACACGTTCACCAGGGTGGCGAGCTCCTGGAGCGTGAGGCCGGTGGCGCGCGAGCCGAGGACCTCGCGCAAGCGGTCGAGCTTTCGGTGCTGCGTGAAGCGGCCGGTGGGGCGCCCGGCCTTGGCCCGAGACTTGGACGTGGCCATGATTTCAGGGAAAGGGGCGCGCCCGGTTCTCGGCGATGTACTTGGCCTTGTACTGGTCGTGACAGCCGCGGCAGGTGGCCTTGGTGGCGTTGTAGTCGCCGGCGCGGGCGGCGGTGGCGCCGTCCTTGGCGATGCTCGCCCAGCGCGTGTACTTGGGAGGCGGCGCGGCGGCCACCTTGTCGAGGAGCTCGGCGACGGTGGGGAGATCCTTCGTGGCGAAGGCCGGGGTCATGTTCGTCTTCATCCACGTTTGCAGCGGGCGCTCCCCCACCCCGCCGTCGCCGGCTGCGGCCGCAGCGCCGGCATCGTGCTTGACGGGCACAGGCACGGACGCTGTCGCGCTGGCCGTGGCAGAAGCGGTAGCGGTTGCAGGCGCCGTCGCAGTGGCGGTGGCCGACGGCAGCGCCGTGGCGGTGGCCGTGAGCGAAGGGACCGGCGTGGGAACCGGCGCAGCGGTGGACGACGGCACCGGAGCGTCGCCGCTACCCGGCTTGTCGCAACCCGAGGAGACGGAGAGGCTGACGAGAATGAGGAGGGCCGCCGGACGCACGCCGCGAGTCTAGCGCGGATCGCACGCGCTACGCGACGACGGACCGATAGATCGCCGTAAAATCGCCAGCGGCGTGGGCGTTTGGTAGGGTCCTGCCGCCATGGAACGCACCTTCGTCGAATTGCTCGCGCGCAAGCGCGATGGCTTCGCCCTCGAGACCCGGGAGATTGCTCGCCTCATCGAGGGCTTCAGCGGCGGAGAGCTCGCCGACTACCAGATGTCGGCGCTGCTCATGGCGGTGTTCTTCCGGGGCATGAGCGACGAGGAGACGGTCGCGCTCACCGAGGCCATGCTGCACTCGGGCAAGGTGCTCGACCTCTCGTCGGTGCCCGGGGTGAAGGTCGACAAGCACTCCACCGGTGGCGTGGGCGACAAGATCTCCATCTGCCTGGCGCCGCTCGTGGCGGCCTGTGGCGTCCCGGTGCCGATGGTGAGCGGTCGCGGGCTGGGCCACACCGGTGGCACCCTCGACAAGCTCGAGGCGATTCCCGGCTTTCGCACCGATCTCTCCACCGAGACCTTCGCCCGGGTGGTGAAGGAGATCGGCACCTGCATGATCGGGCAGACCAAGGACATCGCGCCGGCCGACAAGCGCATCTACGCGCTCCGCGACGTGACCGCGACGGTGGAGTGCGTGCCGCTCATCGTGGCCTCGATTCTCTCGAAGAAGCTGGCCGAGGGCATCGACGGACTGGTGCTGGACGTGAAGGTCGGCCGCGGGGCCTTCATGAAGAACCTCGACCGCGCGCGAGAGCTGGCGACGGCGCTGGTGCGCGTGGGGACCAAGGGCGGCAAGCGGGTGACCGCGGTACTGACGCGCATGGACACGCCGCTCGGCCTCACCATCGGCAACGCCAACGAGACGCGGGAGGCGCTCGAGGTGCTGCACGGCAAGGGTCCAGCCGACGTGGTGGAGTGCACCATGGTGCTGGGCGCGGAGATGCTGGTGCTGGGCGGCGTGGCCAAGACCGAGGCCGAAGCCCGGAAGCAACTGGCCGACGCCATCACCAGCGGCCGCGGCGTGGCGCTCATGGAGAAGATGGTGGCCGCGCATGGTGGTGACCCGAAGGTGGTCGCGAAGCCGGAGCTCCTCTCCATCGCGCCCCGCGCAGTGGATGTACCCTGCACGCAAGACGGTTTCGTGACGGCCATCGATGCGCTCGAGCTGGGGCTCACCGGCGTGGCCATCGGAGCCGGCCGTACCCGCGCCGATCAGCCGGTGGATCACGGCGTGGGCATCGATCTCCGGAAGAAGCCGGGCGCGGCGGTGAAGGCCGGCGACGTGCTCGCCACGGTGTTCTTGCGGGACGAGCACGACGCGGCACAGATCGCGGCACGCGTCGCGGGGGCCTTCACGGTGGGCTCCGCTGCGCCCGCGGAAGAGGCCCTGGTGATCGAGACCATCCGCGGCTGAGGCCACGCGGCGTTCTGGATTTCGCGTGCGTCACGCTGTGGTAGCGTCACGAGGGTGGTAGGCGATTCGTACCCTTCGTCTTCGGGGCACCGGGTACGCGTGCCGTGGCGGCCGTGGCGGCCGCGCGTTCGATGAAGTTCCGCTCACGGGCACTCGCGCTTGCGCTGGCGCTGCTCATCGTCTCGGAGCTCCTCGGTGTGGTCGGGGTCGCGGACTACGGTCACGGCGTCCTGATTCGCTTTCTCAACCCGGGAAACGCGTTCTTCGGGGCCGCCGGGCTCGGGGCGTTCTGGCTGTTCGTGACGGACCGACCGCCGCGCCGTGACCTGGTGCTGGCGGTGGCCACGGGCCTTTTGGCGGAGCTCGCGCTCGGTCGCTGGCGATCGGGCACCGAAGGCGGCTCGGTCGGTCAAGGTGTGGGGATCGGTCTGGCGCTGGGAGGAGCGCTGGTGGTCCTCGTTCGTCTCGCACGCGCTCGCGGAGAAGCGCGAGCCAAACACGCGACGCTGTTGAGCGAGATGGCGATGTTGCCGGTCTTCATCCTGCTCACTGGCATCTTGTTGCGCTTCACCATCACGCTGCACCCGAGCGTGCTCGATACCAACGTCTTCGCCGCGGAGGTCGGGCTGGGTGCCGACACCGGGTTTCGTTTCGCGCGATGGGTCCAGGGCGACGATGCGGTCGCGTGGATTCTCCTGGTCACCTACGTGCTCTTGCCGCTCGCTGTCGCGATCACGTACGCCGCCGAGCGGAGCCGAGGAAGAGCGCACGGCGACGTGCTCGCGGCCTTCGTCGTGGCGGGCGCCTTCGGCTACCTCGCGTACAACCTGTGCCCGGTGGTGGGGCCACGATACTTCTTTCGCTCGTCCTGGCCGGCCCGAGCGCCGGACGTCGCGACGCTTGCATTGGGGTTCTTGCCCTATCCGTTCGGCGAACCACGCAACTGCGTGCCTTCGCTTCACACCAGCTGGGCGCTGCTGATCTTCTGGCGCGCCAAGGCGCTGGGGCCCGGCCTCCGCGCGTTCTCGACGGCGTTCTTGGTTCTCACCATCGGCGCGACCATCGGTCTGGGCTTTCACTACGTGGTGGACGTCGCCATGGCGTTCCCCTTTTCCCTGGCGATCCACGCGGCCCTGCGTCGAGTGCGCGCGACGAGCACGGCACGGCGAGACGCTTTGGTGTTCGGAGCGCTCCTCACCATCACGTGGCTCGTAGCCCTGCGCTTCGGCGCGAGCTTCATGGCTCGGCACGCCGCTTGGTCGGCCGCACTGTGCGCGGCGTCGGCCGTCGGCGCCTGGCTCCTGGAGATGCGGCTATTCCGCAGCCCCGAGCCTGGGACCGACGAGCCGACTACTTGAGCTTGGAGCCGGGGGCGACGCCTTCGTCGATGGAGGCGAGGTGGAGCGCTTCCGAAGGACCGGAGGCGAGCAGCATGCCGTGCGAGACCAGGCCCTTGCCGAAGTCGCGCGGGGCCAGGTTGGCCACCACCACCACCCGGCGCCCCACCAGCGTTTCCGGCGTGAAGGTGAGCGCGAGACCGGCGATGATGGTGCGGGGCTCGGGCTCGCCCAGGTCTACCTGGAGCTTGAGGAGCTTGTCCTTCTTCGGGACCTTCTCGCAAGCGACCACCAGGCCGACCCGCAGGTCGACCGCGGAGAACTGGTCGTAGGTGATCGGTGCGGGCGGCGCTTCCGGCGCAGCGGGAGCGGGCGCGGCAGCAGCGGTGGGCGCGGGAACGGGAGCGGCGGGCGTGTCGGTCATGGCGGGGGCTTTCGCGGGGCGGAGCTTGGCGAGGAGCAGCTCCGTCTGTTCTTTGTCGTACATGGGGAAGAGCGGCGTGCCGGGCGGCAGCGCGGCGCCGATGGTGAGCTCGGTCGCGCCGAGTGGCCACGCGTCGTGGTCGAGGAGCGCAGAGATGGGCGAAAGGCCGAGCTGCGCCCGCACGCGATCGCTCTTGTCGGGCATGGCCGGATAGATGGCGATGGAGAGCCGGGCCACCACGTCGAGCAGCGCGTGCAGGATGGTGCCCACCCGCGGCAGATCTCCGTCCTTGAAGGCGGCCCAAGGCGCGGCGCGATCGACGTAGGTGTTGGCCAGGCTCGAGGCGGCCATGGTCGCCTCGAGGGCCGCGTGGGGCTCGATGGCGGTCCAGGCGTCGGCGGCCTTTTGCAGCTCGCGCTGCACGCCGGCCACCAGTTCCGTATCGAGGGCGGTGTACACGCCGGCGTCGGGGACCTTGAGGTTCGTGTACTTTGCACACATGCCGATGGTGCGCTGCACCAGGTTGCCCAGGTTCTTCCCCAGGTCGGCGTTGTAGCGCTCGATGAAGCCGGCGTGGTCGAAGTCGCCGTCTTGACCGAAGGAGACCGCGCGCAGCAGGTAGTAGCGGAGCACGTCGGCGCCGAACTCCTCGGCCACGCGCAAGGGGTCGACCACGTTCCCGGTCATCTTCGACATCTTCTCGCCGTCGATGGTGAGAAAGCCGTGGGCGTGCACCGCCTCCGGGAGCTCGGCGTCGGTGTATCCTGCAGCCATCAGGAAGGCCGGCCAGTACACCGCGTGAAAGCGCAGGATGTCCTTGCCCATCAAGTGGACGACCTCGCCCTCCGGCCCCCAGTAGCGGCGCAGCGGCTTGCCGTGGGCGTCATTTCCCTCGAGGGCCGAGCGATAGTTGGCGAGCGCGTCGAACCACACGAACATGACGTGCTTGTCGTCGCCGGGGACGGGAATCCCCCAGCTGAAGCTGGTGCGCGAGACGCTCAGATCGTCGAGACCCGATTTGACGAAGCTCACCACCTCGTTCTTCCGCGTCTCCGGGCGAATGAAGCCCGGGTGCGCCTCGTAGAAGGCGAGCAAGCGGTCCTGGAAGGCCGAGAGCTTGAAGAAGTAGGTCTCCTCCTTCACGCGCTCCACCGGCTTCTTGTGGATGTCGCAGAGGTTGCCGGGGAGGAGGTCCTTCTCGGTCTTGAAGGTCTCGCAGCCCACGCAGTACCAGGCCTCGTAGGCGCCCTTGTAGAGGAACCCCTTGTCGGCGATGACCTTCCACAGCGACTGCACGAACTCGATGTGCCGGGGCTCGGTGGTGCGGATGAAGTCGTCGGCCCGGACGTTGAGCTTGGGCCAGGCGTCGCGGAAGCGCTGGCTCACGGCATCGGTGAAGGCCTGGGGCGTGACGCCCTGCTCCTTGGCGGCGCGGTCGATCTTCAGACCGTGCTCGTCGGTACCGGTGAGCATCCGGGCGTCGCGGCCGCGGAGCAGGTGAAAGCGCCGCAGGGCGTCGGCCACCGTGGAGGTGTACGCGTGGCCCAGGTGGGGCACGTCGTTCACGTAGTAGATGGGGGTCGTTACATAGAACGGGCGCTTCTGGAGCGACATGGCGGCGGGTCTACCACGTTCTTTCCGCGGCGGCGAACGCCGAAGGCCGCGTCACGCCACGTCACCCGCGCGTCACGAGGGGCGCGGGGCCGCGCGCGGCGTCTGCCGAGCGTCGAGCACCGAGCGAAGCGGCGGAAAGAACGCTCGGTCGACGGCGTGGCGAAGCGCGACCGGCGGCGGGCTCTTGATGGGGCTATCGCCCTCGCCGCCCACCGACGACACCAGCACGACCTCCTGGCTGCCCTGCTTGATCCAGGTGGCCTCGTAGATGCCGTCGACGCGACCGATGCGCTCGTAGAACGCGAAGGTGGTGCACTCGAAGGGGCCGTCCAAGCGAATGCGTGCATCTTGCACGTGGAGCGTGTCGCCGTCGAGGACGATGCGCTCACCCGCGGTGCCGGTGAGGAGCAGGCGTCCGAAGGCGGTCTTGGAGCGCTCTTCGAGCAGCGCGAGAAAGCGCTCGGCCGACGCTTCGTCGAGGAGCGGGGACGCGCCGTCGAAGGAGTCGGGGACGGTGCAGATGGCACGGGAGACGATGGCCAGCGTGCCGCTCGCTGCCACGCCGTGCTTCTTCGCCGAGAGGCCCACCTTCAACAAGCTGGTGCGGTCGCCGGTGCTCAGGCCGAGCCAGGCGGCGGTTCCGCCCTCGCCCAGCATGACCGCGACGCCGAAGGGCTCGTCGAAGGAGAGGATGCGCCGCGACGCACCGCCTGGATCGGCGCGTGACACGCCCCGGTCGTCGACCGTGAGAATGCCTCGCTCGCGGGCCCGGAGCGAGCGTGCGACGCCCACCAGCAGGGCCAGCGCAGCGACGCTGGCGAGCGCCGATCCCAAGCGCACCGCAGGCGAGGCGCCGAGGAGGAGCGGCACCCCATCGAAGACGAGCGCGACGAGCGCTGCGGCAGCGACGAGGAACCACGCGCGACGGCGCGCCCAGGTCGACGAGCGGCTGGACGCGCGTGCCTGTTCGAAGGAGAGGGGAAACGAGACGGCGCCCAACTCCTCGAGTGTAGCGAGCGCACCGAGGAGCGGCTAGCGCATCACTTCACGTTCTGATCGTTGACCTTGGGGTCGGTGGCATCCGGCGTGCCATCGTTGTCGAAGTCGCGAACGGGAGCGGGAAAGCCGGAGACGCGCGGCGATACGCCGTCGAACGCGTCCTGCATGAACTGTAGGGCCATGGCCTGCATTTCGCGATAGGGGCACGGCACCGTGAGGTCGCTCAGGGAGAAGTCGGCGCCGCTCACGAAGTACGGGATGCCGAAGTTGCGCTTGGCGCGGCTCTGCGTGAGATCGGACCCGTGCTGACCGGGCGCCACTTGCACGAGCACCGCGGTGGAGCCCTTGAAGGGGAAGTCGCGGATGCCATCGGGGCCAGGGTCGGCCTCGATGAGCGGCACCTTGCCCGGCCCGAGCTTGGGGTTCTTGGCGTCGATGATGTCGGCGTTGGAGCCGACGTTGGGCTTGGCGAGACCGGCGCCGATGGCTCGCGCGAGCGCCTCGCCGCCTTCGTTGGCCACCAGCTCGTCGTAGATGACCTCGGTGATGATGACGTTCCGACGCACCAAGGGCGCGCCGTTCGGCGGCGCCGTTCGTTGCATGTAGTGTGCATACGCCAGCGGATCGCCGGCTTCGGCCACGGTTTGCCCGATCACCGTGAAGGGATGCGCCTCGTCGAAGCGACCGCCGCGGAAGCCGAAGTTGGCGATGGCGCCGATGAGCAGCTGGGCGTTGATGGCCGGCCCGTGCGACCCGATCTCGGTGAAGATGCCGCCGCCGGCCACGTTGAGGAACCAGGCCTTCACCCGGGGCTCGATGGAGGCTGCGAGCGCGCCCTGGATGCCGCCCAGGGAATCGCCGATGTAGGCGATGCGATCCTTGTCGACGCGCGGGGTGCCTGCGCCAGTGGCGAGCGGCGAGAGGTCCGGGTCCGACGAGAGGAGCTGCACCACCGCCGCGGTGTCGAGAGCCGCCTGCCGCATCTGATCGCGCAAAGCGCCGATGTTCTTCAGGGAGCCGAAGAGGTCCACCGGGCCGTTGCGCTCACCGTTCACGCCGTCGGCGATGCCGTCGGGCCCCTTGTAGCTGGCGTTGCCGAAGTCGGTGCCCTGATCGAGCTGGAACTTCGGGTCTGCGGCGCGGGCGCCGAAGGTGACGCTATCGATGGCCACCGCGACGAAGCCCTGCTTGGCGAAGGTATTGGCGAGCGCCATGAGGTAGTGGCGGCCGGAGGAAAGACCGTGCTGCACGATGACCACCGGATAGCCGGTGGTGGGCATGGGCTTCTTGGGGATGGAGATGGAGATCCACACCTTGTTCGTGGGGTGCGCGGGATCGGGAACGGCGGAGCCGGCCGCGTCGCGCGCGAAGTGGGCATGCGCGATGTTGTCGTACCCGCCGTCTACCCGCGTCAGGTAGTTCGGCGGCTGGAAGACCGCGGTGCCGAAGGCGGCGATCTGATCGTGAGCGCGCACCGCCACGTTGGCGTCGGGATCGTCGGTGCCATCCGGGAGCTTCTTGTCGGCGACGCCGAGCCACTCGTCGAGCGAGGCCGTGAAGCCGGTGGGGAGCACGCCGCCCACCTTCGGCGCGAAGCGCGCGTTGCCCATGGGCTGCACCGAGGCCGCATCCCACGAGAGCGAGAGCGAGGAGCCCAGGAGCTTGTCGCGAAGCTGGAAGAGCTCGGGGGTCGTGGTCTGCGTGGTGTAGGGCGCGATGGCCACCACCTCGTCGGTGCCCAGGACGTCCGAGAGCAAAGCGTTCACCCGCTCGAGGGCCGTCCCGTACAGGGCCATCGATGGCGTGCTGCGAACGCCGCGGGCCACCCGTTGTAGGGTGAGCCCACGGATGACGCGCTTGCCGTCTTGGTCGCGCAGGCGGCTCGTGAGCACCGCGGCGTAGCGATGGCCCTCGGCGAGCACGAAGCCCCGAGCCGGCCCCACCGCGAGCACCGGGCGCGTGGTGGAGCTCTTCTCACGATCGTCGCGGATGGACGCGCGACACGGCAGCCGCGCCAGCTTGCCGTCCTGGGCCTCGAGGTCGAGGAAGTAGACGGACGACGTCTCCTTCTGGCACGCATCCTCGTCTTTGGGCAGAACCGCGGGGTCGAGCACCGCGGCCACCGGCTCGTCGTCGACCGTGGGCTGCGACGAGTCGTCCACGAAGAACATGGCTGGCGCGATCCGGGAGTACCCGTTCATGGTCGCCAGCTCTTGCTGGAAGATCGCTGCGTTCTTGACGAACACCCGGTCCATGCCGGGAATCGACCCGACCTTCCCGGCGCTGCTTCGATAGACGTCGGAGGGGAACGGAACGTCCATGAAATCCGGGACGTCGGAGATGAGCGAGAGGCGCGCGGTGGGGCCCAGCTCGACCGGCGGGAAGGGCTCCACCGAGTCGCACGATGCGACCACCGGGAGGGCGACGAAAGCGAGTGGCGCAAGGCGGCGCCAGAAGCGGCCGAACGAGGGTGCGGAAGTGGGGCGCATGGGCACCGTTACTGTAGCCGAAATCCCTCGCGCAGCGGCCAATGCCGCGTATAACTGTGACTCGGTAACTTGGCGATTGCGGAGGAGTGGCCCATGCGCATGCGAAACTGGATGGTCGTGATTTCGTCCTCACTGGCGCTGGGCGCCTTCGCGGTGCAAGGGTGCGGCTCCACCGCCTCGACGCCCATCGACGCGGGTAGCACCGCCGACGCGACGCTCGACGCACCGGTGGACACCGGCGCCAAGGACGCGGGCAAGGACGCGAAGGTCGTCACCTGCCCCGACGCGAGCATCACCGAGCTCCCCATCGTCGACGCCTCGTTCGGCGACTCCGGTCAGTCGACGAGCGGCTGCGTCGCGTGCCTCAAGGCCAAGTGCGGCACCGATCTCAGCGCGTGCAACGACGACTGCGAGTGCCGCGACGCCGTCGTGAAGTTCCTCAACTGCTTGCCCACCGCCAAGGGCCAGAACGACGCCCTGGTGTGCGGCATCAGCGCCTTCAGCGGCGTCTCCGCCGACACCCAGGCGCTGGGCCAGAGCATCGCGCTCTGCGCCGGTCAGCGCTGCCCCACCGAGTGCATTCCGCCGGGCCTCGACGCCGGCCCCTGAGTGAACGGGCGGCTGTGGCCCGAGTACTGATTGCGGACGACGATGGCGCGCTCCTCGAAGTGCTTCGTCTTTCGTTCGAGGACGCGGGCCACGTCGCAATCGTCGCCGAAGACGGACGAAAGGCCCTCGCGCGCATCGAGGCGGAAGCGCCCGACCTCGTCGTCTGCGACGTGAACATGCCGGGTTTGGACGGGTTCTCGGTTTGCCGACGGGTGCGGGAGCGCGGCAACGACGTACCGTTCATCTTGCTCACCTCGCGGGACGACGAGATCGACGAGGCCCTGGGCTTCGAGCTCGGGGCCGACGACTACGTGGCGAAACCGTGCTCGTTTCGAGTGCTCCTTGCGCGTACCCACGCACTCCTTCGACGCAATGCCGCCCGCGGTGGGGCACCGCCCGAGCCGAGCACCGGTACGACGAATCTTCGAATGCTCGCCGAGCGGCTGGAGGCTCGGTATCGGGGAACGCTGCTGCGCCTGACCGTCACCGAGTTTCGCCTCCTCGAGGCGCTGGTACGGCGACCGGGCGTGGTGCTTTCGCGCGCGCAGTTACTGGAGGCGGCGCGCGGCGGAGATTCGGTCGTGGTCGACCGCATCATCGATACGTACGTGCGGCGACTGCGACGAACGTTCGAGGCGATCGAGCCCGCGTTCTCTGCCATCGAAACGGTGGTGGGCGTCGGGTACCGCTGGACGGAGCCGTGAGCCAGGGAGACGCAGCACGTCGGAGCATCGTGCGCTCGCTTCGAATGCGTCTGTTCGTCGCGGTGTTGGGGATTGCAGCCGCGCCCCTGCTCTTCGTGGCGATCTGGGGGCGCATCGAGTTCGATGTCGAGGGGGCGTTGCGGGCCAACACGCAACACGCTGCGCAGGCCACGGTCGACCTCCTGGCTGAGCACCTCGATGCGGAGAGCTTCGAACGCAAACTGGACGATCTCGCAGCCCGCCACGTGGTGAACGTTCGAATCGTCGACGGCCAAGGGGCGGTCACCGCCGTGAGTGACCACGACTACACGCGCGACTGGGTCCACACACTCGGGACGTGGTTCTTCGGTGGGGACGACGGGGTCACGGTCTCGGCATTCGACAGGTCGCTCGGCGAGATGGTTCGGCGCCCCGAGAGCGTCGCGGCGCTGTCGGGGGTCGCTGCGGTCGGGTGTCGCCTTACCGAAGGGTCGCGGCTCCTGGTGTGCCATGCGGTCAGCCGGGCAACCGCCGTCGATGGTACGCCACGCCTCGTGTACGTTCAGGAGAGCACCGGCCGCGCGGCGCGGCGATTCTACGATCTTCGATACCAGGTCGCGCGTCTGAGCTTGCTGACGATCCCCCTGGCCATCATCATCGGCGAGTATCTGCGACGCACCTTGCTGCGGCCCATCGAAGAGCTCCGTAGACAGGCACTCAGCCAGGCGGCCGCCGCCGAGCCCGAGGCGACGTTGCGCGTACCGGGGCGCGAGGACGAGATCGGCGATCTTATTCACTCGTTCCAGGCGCTCCTCACGAAGCTGGACGAGAAGCGGGGCAGCAACGAACGCTTCATGGTCGACCTGGTGCACGAGCTGAAGAGCCCATTGGCGGCGATCTTGGTGACCGGGGAGCACCTGAGCACGAGCAACGATCCGAAGGCGGCGCGCCTATCCGAGGTGCTCCAGAGCTCGGCTCAGCGCCTGCAGGCTCTGGTGACGGACGTGCTCGACCTCGCGCGGGTGGAGGGCGGCATGCACGGCGAGGCCTACGAGGACCTCGACCTCGCTGCGCTGGTTCGCGCGGTGGTCGAATCCGCGCGTCTCAAGGTTCCCGGTGTGTCGTTCACGGTGGACGGTGCGGAGGAGCTACGCCTTCGGTGCGTGCCGGGCAGAGTCGAATCGCTCGTTCGCAACCTCGTGGACAACGCGGCCGACTTCGCCGAACAGGGTCGAGCTCGCCCCGCCGTGGTGGCGGTGCGATGCGACCGGGAAGGCGACGACGCCGTTCTCACGGTGCGCGATACGGGCCCAGGAATCGGAAGCGGCGACCTCTTCCAGCGCTTCTACACCCGACGAAAGGGCGGAACCGGCCTCGGCCTGGCGATCGTGAGAGCCGTGGTCGTTGCCCACGGCGGCGACGTCGTGGCCGAGAACGCCCCCGGCGGTGGAGCGAGCTTTCGCGCGAGAATACCAACGAAGTCATAGGCCTTCGTTTCACGCGAGATTCACACGAATCGCGACGACGTTTCATGGCGTGCGAGCACCCGTTCCACAGCGAGGAAGCACCATCGGTTCGTGCTTCCCCCCATCTCGATTGAATACGCTTGCGTGCTCGCCGGCGCCTCCGCCGCTGCGTCCGTCCTGGCCCTCTCGCTGGGCCTCCACCGCGTCCGCCCCGTGCGATACCTCCTGGCGCTCTCCGCTTTGGCAGTGGGCGCGAGCCTCGCAGCCTGGCGCTTCGGGCCCGGGTTCGGACGCTGGGACTGGGCTGCTTGGGGGGTCGACACCTTCTTCGCTTCGATGCTCGTTCTGATGCCCGCGACCCTGCTTCTACCGGTGTCCGCATGGCTCACGCGGTCGAGGTCTGTGCGCCGAGAGCCCCGGGCCGCGCCGCTCTCTTGCGAGCAACCGGACACCGGTGGCCAGGTCACGCGGCGACGTATTCTCGGAGGGGCAGCCATCGCCCTACCCGCGAGCTGCATGGGCGTGAACGTGGTGGGAGCAATTTCTGCCGCGCAGAGTCCGAAGCTGCGGTCGCTGGCCATGGGAATACCGCGCCTGCCGCCCGCGCTGGCTGGCCTTCGGATCGCGCAGCTCGGCGATCTGCACCTCGGCGCATCGAAGAACCTTCGCGATCTCGAGCGGGCCCTCGAGGCCATCTCGGGAGCGCGGCCCGACATCGTAGTCGTGACCGGAGACGTGGCCGAAGACCTCCGCCAGCTCGGCCCTGCACTCTCGCTGGTCGCCCAGCTCAGGCCGCGGTTCGGGGTGTACGCGGTGCTGGGGAACCACGAATACTTGCGGGGCATCGAAAACACACGTCCAGCCTTCGAGCGCGCGGACCTCACGTTCCTCGTGAACCAGCACGTCACGCTCGACGTGCGCGGCGCGAGCCTCACGCTGGCAGGCATCGACGATCCCATCGTCGGCGGCGATTCGAATCCGTTTCGCGCCGCGGGCGAGCACTACGATCGAGCGGTGGACGCGGCGCTCGAGGGAGCGCCGACGGGAGCGACTCGCATCCTACTTTCGCATCGTCCGGAGGGCTTCGATGCGGCGGCAACGCGAGGCATCGACCTCACTCTCGCAGGCCATACCCACGGCGGACAGCTGGGATGGGACGGGCGCAGCGTGCTCGATGGCAGTGCGCGTTCTCCCTTCCGATACCCCTGGGGAACGTATCGCAAGCGCGACGGTGCCGCCCTGTACACCACCAGTGGCTTCGGGCACTGGTTTCCCTATCGACTCGGCTGCGCGCCGGAAATCCCGGTGCTCACGTTGACCGCACTGCACGAACTGGGAGGCTCCTGGTGAGTGTCTATCGCACCAGCGGCTCGAGCGAGCCGGCGACGGTCGAGACGCCTTCGCGCGTACTGCTCGTGGCGGGCGGACTCCTCCTTGCGGTCGGAGCGTGCTTCGGCTTTCGAGAGCTGGAGCTCGGTCCGGAATGGCTGCCCGCAGTGTTCCTTGCGGCGACCGGAATCTCCACTGCGCTGGGGTTCCCAAAGCGGTGGCGCTGGGCGGCGCCTTCGTCACTTCTGGCCGCGACGGCGGCTTGCTTCGTGGCATGGGCGCTCTCGCCCTGGCAGCCGCTCCACGTAGCGTGCGCGCTTGCGACGTTACCGTGGGCGCTCGTCGTGAATGTCGCCGCATGGCGGCGTGGTCTGCGCGCAGGCGAGACCGTCTGGGAGCTTCGATTGCGATGGCAGAGCCTCGCCATCGCCGCCGCGGGCGCCAGCCTACCCCTCTACTTTCATCTGCTGAGGCACGGCATCGCAGCCGACACCGCGTTCGAGGGCCTACGCCGCATGATGCTCTCCATCGGCTGGATGGCGCTCGGCGGAGCCGTCGTTCTGTGGGGGCGACGTCGCGGGGAGCACGTGGGG
>JABFRG010001061.1 GCA_013141295.1 Polyangiaceae bacterium | reverse complement strand
TCCTGGCTGCGTGTGGCTCCCCGCCCGCGGCGGTGGTCCCGGCTTCGCTACCACCGGCCTCGAGCGCGCCGGCGTCGCCGTCCACGTTCCGCGCCGCGCCGACGGCCCCCGGCTTCTTGCCGCCCGCCGACGGTGCCGCAGTTCTCTTCGATCGCTTCGCCGAGGCGCTGAACGACGGGGATCTGGCGGCCGTGCAGGCGGCCAGCGAGGCGCCCTGCTGGGCCAAGGACTGCCGGAGCCTGGGCGAGCAAGCGCAGCACAAGTTCAAGGTGCGCAAGACCGACGCGCCCCTCGTGAAGGGCGTGCGCGCAGCGGCGTGGCTCGACGTGGTGTGCGACGGACAGCGCGTGTGCGATCGCGTGCTCATCCTCATGCAGCGCGACTGCTCCGGCGCCTTCGGCGGCGCCACCTGGCACGTGGCGCAGGTGACGGAGCGCAAGGCCGCAGAGGCCGATTGGCTCGGGCCGGGCCTCACCTTGTGCTTGCAGCCCTGAGCAGAGCCTTCACACCTCCACGTGAACGAGGAACGTGCCACCGGCGAAGGCGCCACCGCGCACCCGCGCATGGAAAGGACCCATGCCCGCCGCCACGCTCGCGACGAGACAGGTGCGATAGAACGCGTAGCGCAGCATGGGAACGCGCACTCGAAGGGTCGCCTTTCGGGCGCCGAGCACCTGCAGATCGAAGCCGCCACCGGCGTAGGTGGCGCGCCAGAGATCGCGCGCACGACCGATGGCGTCCATGGGGGCCAGCTCCGCCTCGCCGCTGGTTCGTTTCAGGAGGGCGCGAATGCGCCGCCCGTGGAGCTGCGCAGCCACGTACTGTCCGAGATCCATCGCGGCGCTGGTCGATAGCTCGAGGCGATCCATGGCCGCGTAGAGGCGCATCATCTCGTCCGGGAGCATCCACGCGTCTTCGGTCACCTGCTCGCGATGCCGTCGCGAGAGTGGGCCGCTCTCGGTGGTCAGGTTCGCGACCTCGAGCCAGTCGTGGGTGTGCGCCCAGAGCGCGCTGCGAATGCCGCGGAGGGGCGCGGCGTCGGCGACCTCTTGCTTCATCACGAAGGCGTGCGCGAACGTCAGGGCCCGTCGCTTCCGCGAGGCGGCGGTGCCTTCCGGAATGCCGAGGAGCGCCGCCACCTCCGACTTGGTGAGCTCCTCCATCTCGAAGGCCACGAACACCTCCCGAAGGTCCTCCGGCATGGCCGCGATCATCTCCTCCACCAGCGCGCGCCGTTCGTGACCTTCCAGCTCGACGTCGGCCGGCGCCGGTTCCGGAGGCTCCCACGGAGTGGCGTGCGCCCTTCGTTCCCGTAGCCGTGCGCGGGCCGCCACCCTGCGCGCCACCGCGAACAGGAAGGCGCGCTCGCGACCCGGTTCGATGGCGTCGGCACGGCGTGCGGCCACCACGAACGTCTCCTGCACCGCGTCCTCCACCGCGAGCACCCCGCACGAGCGGATGAAGCGCGCCAGGCCGGCGGCGTGGTCGGTCACCCAGGCGGTCAGCGCCGGCGGGTACGGGGATCGAGTCGTAGGAGGGGGCACGCAGCCTTCATGCGCGAGCGGGCCGCGCTGGATCGGACAATCGACGCGGCGGGCTTCGATTTGCGGCCGTGCGCTCGAGCTTCCCTTCGTAAAGGACTGCAAACCGCGGCATGAAAGGCGTCGCTGGCGCGTCCAACCTCACGAGACCGAAACGGAAGCCCGGTCCCCAACCCCGAGGTAACACCATCATGAACCGCTCCCTCCTTGCGTCCCTCTTCGCCATCCCGGTCCTCACTTTCGCCCTCGGCGCCGCCGCCGACGAGCCCGCCAAGCATGGCGAGCACCTGCAGTTCCCGGTGCCCGCGGCCACGTTCCAGAGCCATCACGACGCGCGCGTCGCCAAGATTCGCGCGAAGATCGAGGAGCGCATCGCCGAGAAGAAGCTCGGCGCCGACGAAGCCAAGGCCATGCGCGCGCGCTTCGAGGCGCACGAAGCCAAGGTGCAGGCGGCCATCACCAAGGCCACCGCAGACGGCACCGTCACCAAGGCCGAGGCCGACGAGGTGCGCAAGGTGGCCCACGAAGGTCGACCGGAGGGCCACCACCACGACAAGCGCTGAATCGTCGAGCGCGACCAACAAAGCCCGGAGCCCCACGCGAGCTCCGGGCTTCGGTACGTCCATGGTCCGCGAGAATTCTGCGCGCAGCGCGAAGGGCCCGTCGACTGCAGCCTCGGCGCGACAGCAGCGAGCGTGAACCGTGGTCCATGAGGTCGAAAATCGCGCCGAAAATGGGCCTTCCGGCTGGGCACGCTTGATGCGAGAGGCGGCGCAGGACCAAGGACGAAACGCTTATGAAGCAGAACGATGACAATGATCGCGTCGCGACGGTACCGGCCCTACGCCCCCGGGTCGCCGCGGTGGGCAGCACCGACGAGCGCGCGACCTGGGCCGATCGCCTCGCGGTGGCCAGCAGCCGCGTGGACTGGTTCGAGAGCCTGGCCGACCTCGTGGTCGAGCTCCGCTCCGGGCGCTTCCACGCGCTTTTCATTCCCACCGACGTCGCCGCCGTGCGCGGCCTTCTGCACCTGAGCGAGGCGGCCCCGGTGGTGGTCGCCAGCGCGAACCTCTGGAGCACCCTCGGCGACGCGCGCTACAAGGGCGCGGCGCTGGTGGGGCCCACCGACGACCTCTCCGTGGCCATCCAGCTCGCCATCAAGCGACACCGGGACGGGGCAGCGAAGTAGGTCGCGCGACGCCGTCTCATCGCCGACGCCGCTTCGTTGACGGTGGCGCCCGCTCCGCGAGCTCCGCGAACACTTCCTGGTTCTGCGCCACGTACTCGTCGAGGAGCCCGGCGACATCGTCGGGCCAATCGAGAAGCGCGTCGCCCAGGCGCCGCCACACGTACGCGACCGCGTCCGACACTTCGAAGACGACCTTGGCTCGCTCCACCGGGTCGTCGGCCAGCGGCGTTCCCCCGAGCTGCGCGAGGATCTGTCGAATGATGGCTGCGCAGCGGGGAGCACCTAACTCGTCGAGCGCGTCTGCAGTGCTCCCGAGCGCGGCCGCGTTCGGAGCTTCCACCAGCCAGCCCATGGTGCCTGCACTGATAGTTTTGTTCTGGGCCATTTCGATGAGGTACAACACCTGCGCCGGCCGGGGAAACTCCTGGAAGCGATAGCCCGCCGCAGAAATCGAACGGCTCGAAAGCTCCAGCGCTTCATTGATGTCCGTCACGATCCGTCTTCCCGTTTTCGCAGCCCATCCCGCGCGGGGCGGGCATCACGTTCGCTCCATGTCGGGGGAGCCAAAGTCCGCGGCGTTCGCATCCACATAGGCTTGCAGCAGCGCGTGAAGGCGAGGGCTGGGTAGCATCCGTTCCACCTCGAGCCAACGCGCCTGGTTCTGATCCCCCAACGACACCAATGTGTCGCTGTCGGCCGGCAGCTCCCGACGCGGGAGGTGCCCCAGAATCTCGTCTAGGGCCAACGCTGCCTGAGTGTCCCCAATCCGCTCGAGCGCGGCCTTGGTGTCCAATACTTCTTGGACGCCTGCGCAGTTCATCAACCACCCTAGGAGTCCGCCGGACTGGACCTCGAATGTGGTGCTCCCGAGAATGGCCACCGTGCGCACGGACGCAGGACAAGTCTGCTTACCATCTGGACCTGCAATCAACCGCAAAGCAAAGAGCGTGGCCTCGTTCAGGTCAATCATTCGCTCACCAGACTGTAGATGTACTTCGTGAATTCAGAGTAGTAGCGTCTCCTTGCATCTTCCGGCACTCCAGCTGCGTCAAACATCGATTCGCTAAGCTCCAGAATCTCGCGTGGCCCCACCGCGCTCCAGTTGCCGTCATTCTTGTACCCCTTGGAGCGCATCCACTCCCAGAACGCCTCCTTGGTCTTCTCGTGAAGTGCATACTTCAGCCGTATTGTGATGTGCTTCTTGGCGCGACTTACATATCCATCTATGTGATTTTTTGCCCAGGCGTCAAGTACACCGTGATGATTTACGTAGTCTGCGATCTTATCCGAGTACCTCGCGATCGCGTAGTCGACTCCTGCCTCAGCTGCAGCGACCACAATGGGGGGACCGCCGGCTGCCGTAACGCCAGCGAAGACACCGATGGCCACAACGCGCCACAAGAATCGCCTGGCGCTTGGGCCGTCACCCGACGGGGGCGGTGGTGGCGCGGAGACACCGTCTGAGCCAGACGGCCACGACGGGGGCGCCAAGCCCGGACCACCGTTGGTGGGCGCCGGGACAGGCTCGGCTGGCGGCGGCCCGCCCACACTCACGCCCTTCGAGCCACTCGCGTCCGCGCTGCCCACGGAGACGCCGCTGGTCGGACCAGTGACGGGTGCAGCCGCGGGCTGAGAACCGCCACCGTCCCCGGTCGGGACCGGCGTTGGCGTGGGGGTCGGATGATGGACCGGTGTCGAGCTGGCGGCGGCTGGCGCGGGGGAGGCCGCGTTTGCGCCAGCGAACCCGACGGGAAACGGGGGGTAGTCGATGCGGTCGCTTTCGAAGCCGGAGGGGTCGGTGAACGCGAGCGGGCTCTGGAACGCGTAGGCGTAGGCATTGGTGCCTTCGGCCGAGGCCTCGTCCTGCTGGGCTGGGTCCACCGTCAGAAAGCGCCGCTGCTTCGGGTCGAAGATCCGACCCTTCATGTTGATGAGGCCCAGCTCATCGTCATGGTCGTGCCCGGTGAACCCCTTCCTCACCGCCGGCACGGGATTGTTGGCGATGGGTGCGCCGGATGCGTCGACTCTGTCGCCAAACGGTGCGAAGTAGGTTCGCGACACGATTGCGCCGGACTGATTGCGGACCACGCTGGTGGACCCGACGGAGTCACCCGAGAGGTACTCGGTGCCCTGCCGCATGCCGAACTGGTCGAAGTGGATCTGCGCCGAATGCCCGTTCTCCACCGGGATATGCGCGACCTGGTCTACGACGCCAGCCGTCACGCGCACTTCGAACAGATCGTCGACGGTCGTGGTGACGCCCGCCGGACCAGACTTCTGCACCCTGCGTCCGCGCGCGTCATACCGAAAAGTGGTTGTTCCGCCGGCGTCGGTCACCGACGCTGGCAGGTCGAACGATCGATAGGTGACGCTGCGGAGATTCGCGGCGACCGCACCCCCGGCCATTCGATCCACCGCAACTTGGCGGCCATTCGGATCGTACGAGTACCGAAGTGTCGTGCTGCCCTGTGTGCGAAACTCGGCCGCGTGCGGTCGCCCGTCGGCGCCGAAGGTATCGGACGACGTCGTGACGCCGTTGACCTTGACCGTCGCGAGGTTGCTGGCGCCGTCGTACGCGTAGTCCTCGGTGCGACCTCCGGCACCGCTCACCTGCCACTTGGTGAGCCGACCAGCCTCGTCGTAGTCGAAGGTCTGGTTGGGGCCGTTGGTGGACCCTGAGAAGAAGGTCCGCGTCGTCAACAAGCCACGCGAATTGTAGCCGAACCCGTGGGAGTCCGATACCGCACCGAAGTTGTCCGTCGTCGACACCTGGCGTCCGGTCGCGGGGTCGAAGCCATGGAAGACCGTTCCGCCGTACCCGCCCGATACCATCGTGAGCTGGTCGTACGCGTTCCTCGACTGAAGCGTAAAAAGCGTCGCTCCAGCGTTGTCGGCTACCTTCGATAGGTATCCGTACGCATTGTAGGTCGAGACCGTCTCGAACGTCGTTCCTCGAACGGGGTAGCGAACACGCTCGATCTGGCCCGCCTCGGTGTACTGGTACCCTGTTGCATAGTCGGTTCCGTCGACGCGCACCGAGCGACATGAAGGTCGTCCGGCCGAGTCATACCGGGTTCGCGTGAGTATCCCGTCCGGCGAGAGCGACGCGTACGGCTTGCCCGTACCCGACTCGCCGCCGTCCCAGACGTAGTAGCTGAAGCCAGACGCGTCCTCCTTGCGGAACACTCGACCCAGCTCGTCCCGCGCATAGAACGTGCCTTGGCCGACTCCCTGGAGCGCGCTTGCGTCGTAGTCGGCGGTGACGTCCCCGAAGCCATTGTACCCGTTGAAACGCACGCCGGAATCCGGATCCTGAATCAGCGTTCGGCGTCCCAGCTTGTCGTACTCGAACAGCGTGCTCGCGTGGAACGAATGGGTTGGGTGTGGCTCCATTGCGGCAGCGACAAGGCGTAGGATTCTCGTGACTTGAGGGAATTAATGCGGGACGCGGGGTGCTCTTGCGATCACGGCGCGCCGCAGCGGCCGCCGGCACGAGGAGCCC
>JABFRG010000899.1 GCA_013141295.1 Polyangiaceae bacterium | reverse complement strand
CTGTCCCGCCGAAGCGCTCTGCCGCAGAATCGGAGGTCGCGCTCTCGACCTGAGAGCTCACGCCACCGCGGCCAGGTGGGTCAGTTTCTGGTGGCCAAAGTGGGTCAGTTTCTCGTGGCCATTGACATCAGAGTCAGACGCCAGCTGAAGCGCCGGTGCCAGGAGCCGATAGACACCTTCTCGATGGCATCCACAACAATTTCCCCATTCGGGTACCCCGTGCCCACCCGGGACTCGCTAATTTAGAGCCACGCGAGTCGCCGTGCCGGTCGGAGCTCGGCCCGCTATCTCGAACACGCCCCTCAGGGAGCGCCGCACATGAACATGCCCACCTGCCGGTAGATGCTCTCGAATGTGGCCCCTCCGCCACTTCCGCACTTGGCGTCGGCGACCGCCCGACTCGAAGCGACTTGCGCCTTGCAAGCCGGGCCGAGCGCGGCGCTCGAGCATGCGCCCTTCGAGGCGACGTCGGAACAGGCATCGAGCTCGCCGGCCAGCTCACAAGTGTCGCACGCGCTGGCCAAGCACCACGCTTCGTCGCCTGCCTTGGCTGCACAGGAGCTCGACGCCCCTACCGCGAGTTGCTCGCAGGCACCGACGTTGATGGTGACCGTGGCGCCGGGCGCGAGCAGAACGGGCTGCGGAACCGTGCCCGCCGCATCGCCCGGCCTTGGGCCCAAGATGCAGCGGACGCAAGCTTGGTTGGCGGCAGCCGCGAGGTGAGCGTCACAGGCCGTTAGCGAGGACGAAGGCCCCAAACACGCGGCGAAGAAGGCGTCGAGCGAGGCGCCGCTGCAGAGCCCCTGACCAGCCTGGGGCGACGCCATACCCGTAGAGGTTTGCGCGTCCTCCTCGTCGTAGCACGCCGCGCCCCCTGCATCAGAGGGGCGCGTGGCACCATCCGCGAGCGCGCCGTCCGGACGTACGGCGCTGCTGGCGTCGTTCGAGCCGGCATCCGGGCGAGAGGCCCCGGCTTCGTCGAGGGTGTACGCTCCCTCCGCGACGCCCGCCCCCGTGCGGGAGGAACAGGCTGCGACGCCGACGGCGGAGAGCGCAGCGCAGAGGGAAAGAGCAGCGAAGCGTGTTGCAGTTCGATTCATGGGTAGACCTCGTTTCGTGGGAGCATCGAAAGCTACCTACCTACGTGGCCTCGAACAGGCAGCGCGATCACCAAGAGTAGTGGGAGGGACGTGGCGGTAGGATCGCGCGGCACCCTCGTCAGGCAAAGAATGGAAGCCCGCGCCAGTGGGGGAACGGGCCACCGTAGGGTGCCCTACAAGGGCCGCGCGATGGCGCTGAACAGTCGGCGTCCGTCGACGACTGTGGACGAAATCGATATCGCGCACGATATCTCTCGACCATCGGCCCGAAGCGCCGAGACGGAAGCGGCCCCCATTTGGCGACTGCTTGTTCCGGTGCGCCCGATGGTCTCGATGTGCCGCGCATGAGCGGTACGAAAGCGTGGGGGAACGAACCTGTCGAGCCGGCTACCAACGGCTTCGGCGGCGACGCATCCAAAGATCCGCTCGGCCGCAGGGTTGAACACCACGATGCCGTGCTCCTCGTCCTGAACGATGATCGCGTCGCAGGCGGCGTCGACGACAGCCCTTAGGTCGGCGAGCTCGGCCGCAAGCTTCCGCGCGACCTCCCCCCTCTCTCGCGTCGACTCGACGAGCCTTCCCAGGAGCCGCGCAAAGTCGACATCGCCGCGGCCGAGCCGTACCTCGTCGGTCGTGGCGGACACGAAACATAGGACCGCCACAGTCCTAGCCCCCTCGGAAAGCGGAACGACGACGTGGGGTTGCGCGGCAGCATTCGGGTCCCCGGCACGCCCTTCTTCACGACTGAGGCCACACCAAACCACAACGTCTCCACGCAATCGGGCCGGTGGACCAAGCTCGCCAGCAAGGTCTTCGAGGCCCTCAGCGCCATCCGCCTCGGTACCGGTGAGCTCGATGACGAAGTCGTCGCCGCGGGCCCTGGCAACGAAGGCAATCGGGAGGCGGAAATGTCCTGAGCCGATATCGAGCAAGCGGCGCAGAACCACGCGCGCGTCCAGACCGGGGAACGCGAGCGCCTCACAGACAGTTGCCATCGCAGGATGCTCGCGCGAGTGGCCTTCCTGGCAAGCGGCTTCGTCGACAATCTCTGGCGCGGTATCGCTCGGATGACGCGGTGGATTCACGGAGGGACGTCTATCATGTCTTGGGGCCACGGAGAATCCGGTCGACGATGGCACTCCGTTCGGCGCCCACCCTCCCGGCTGGATCTTGGGAGGCCCTTCGGCCATTTTTCACGACGATCGTGATCGATCCTCGGCTTCAAGCCCATTTACCCTGGTGCTCTACTCACGCGCGCATCGGCACGGCTTGGCCCTTCCGTTGGTTCTGCTGGCCTTGGGCACGACCGTCGCGTGTGGCGCGGCGGCGGACGAGGACGCGGCTCCATCCGCGGACGACGACATCGTCGGCGGGACCGCAGAGGCCAAGACATCGCCTGCCATCGGGGCGCTCGCCAGCGTCTTTCCTACGGGAGCCGACGATGCGTACGACGCCTTCTGTACGGCGACTCTCGTCGCGCCGCAGGTGGTTGTCACTGCGGAACACTGCTGCCTGGGGGCCCCTGGTGGAAAGCTGGCCTTCGTTCGCGGCCTGCACGGCAGCACGGATCTCTCCGAAGGGACCGGGCCAGACTCGGCGATAGAGGTCCTGTCGTGCGAGGGCGAGCCGTCGGTACTGGGCGGCGCGCTGGGGCTCGGAAGTGACATTGCGGTGGCGATCCTCAAGACGCCGGTGACGAACGTGAAGCCTCTACCGATCGGCCAGCTCTCGACCTCTGACGTAGGGAAGCCCTTCATCGCGGTGGGCTACGGATTGCGTGAGGGGGGCCTGCGTGGAGATCGACGGACCGCTACGCTCAAGCTCTTTGCAACGTCGGGGGCTACGTTACATGCGCTGACGAGCTTCGAAGACTACAACAGCGCGTTTGGCGGTAGCGAAGCGAAGAATCGCAGAAGCTACGACGCCATTCGATTGCTGGATCAGTACGAGATCGCCACGGGGTCGGGCCCCGGCGGGCCCCGGCTCGCGAAAGGTGACTCGGGTGGACCGCTACTCGCCAGGCGGGGCGGCAAGCTCGTGGTCGTCGGAATCGCGTCCTACGTGGTCGGTACGCCCGATGATCCGGGGAGGTTCGGCTCGGTGCACGCGGTGTTCGGCCCGGCGGCCCGCGACTTCGTACGGGGGAAGATCAAGTAGAGGGGGCAGCTCACGGCGGGCCGCAGACGAAAGCCACAGTTTTGGCGTAGGCGTCCTCGAAGGATGCACCCGTTACGGCTCCGCACTTGGCATCGACGACGTGTCGGTTCGCTTTCACGGCACTTTCGCACGCTACTGGCACGTGAGCGCTGGAACATGGTTCTGTCGACGTGGACTGGCTGGTGCACGTGAGGCGGTCCCCAGCGGGGCACTTGGCGCACGTGGAGAGGATGCACAGGGCTTCGTTTCCTGCCTTCTGGGCACAGTCACTGGGTGCGGAGGAAGCCAACATTGAGCAAGCACCGGTGTTCAGAAACACTGCGCTGCCGAGCGTTATGAGAATGGGCTGCGCCACCTTCGCCGGATTGTCCCCTGCAAGAGGCCCCACCAGACACCTGAGGCACGCCTGGTTCGCCGGCTCCTTGACGAAGGCTCCGCAGTCCGAGACGTTGGCGCTCGCTCCAACGCACTTTGCCAAGAACTCGCCGGCGGTCCCGGCACCGCAGACGTCTTGGCCGGCCCGCGGAGGAGCCGTAGTGAAACGCTTTGCACCTTTTGGGTCGTAGCAGGAAACGATGCCTGCATCGGGGCCGCCATCATCGCGGACGGCCTCCGCATCCCCCCCGTCCGCCGCCTCCTGCGCCCACGGTGTGGCAGCGGCGGACGAGCACGCGAGCACAGTTCCGAGAAGAAGCGGGATGAGCAAACGTTCCATCGGGCGGTCTGCCTCAGTCTACGAGGTCGCCTCCGACCTGCAAGCCTCCCGGTAGCCTTTTCAGCTCAGCCATTGTCGCCGACACGCTGCACGTCACCGCGCGCATTCCGCGATCCGGTGGCCGCGACACCACAGCGGTGACGGTTCGACCCGACCGTTCGTCGCACGCCGATCGGGCAGGGAGCCTCCGGATTCGCCCGTCGGCCCCCTCCGATACCGCCGCCTCCCGGCCTCAGAAGGCCGTAAAGGCGCTCCAGCCAGCCCCAGAAGGTGTGGCGGCCCGTACGTTTGTCACGAATTCGCGGTAATCATAGGTGTTCGGATCATAAGCCATTGCGAACTGGCCAATGACAAGGCTTCCCCTCGTGACAGGATTCGGCATCGCGTAGCTCGGGAGCGCCCACAGATACCCAGGTGGCGGCGCAACTTGAGTCGTCGGTGCCAAGTACGTCCAGGCAGACCACACCTCAGCCGGTCCAGGCGCGGTCAACAGCCTGCGGTCGTAGAATCCGCTCTTTGTCCCCGCGATGACGTGGCCTTCGGATAGTGGCGACAAGCCAGTCACGCCCATGGCGTTAGCGGTTCGTCACAACGATCGGTGTCTTGACTGGCCGGTAGCGGTTGTCGAGCTCACCATCGACGACCCGGAGTTGATCCGTGTCGGACGCCGCCGAAAGTAGGGCGCGGTAGCTCTCTTGCTTGCCATCGAGGAGCGCGGCGACGAACTTGCCAAGCGCCTCGCCGCTGCGCAGTTGGGGAGTCTCCATCCCGTTGGTTATCAGGTCGAGCGCCTTGGTCTTGCCAGCCTTCAGCGGAATGTAGTCCTTCTCGTAGTAGTTGTAGGAGACGCACCCGTCGATAAACAGTAGCTGATACGTAGATGGGAAGTCGGACGCCGTGAAGTTGGAGGGATCGAGTGGACCGTATCCAATGTAGGAGTGTCCGTTATAGAGGAAGACGTCGCTCGTCTTGATGCCACGCTTGTGAGGCTCCGCGCTGGTACCAGCGCCAAAGTAGGCTTGAATGGTCAACGTCACGTTTCGAGCAGGACTGGTTCCCGTCTGCACGGTGATCGGGGCTTCGAAAGTGAGCCAGTGACGAAGAATCCTCTTCGACACCGTTGTCAACAGCTCCTTCTTCTCGTCCAAGGAAAGCCCAACTGGAAAGCCCACGCCGTGCTTCCAATCGACCCAAGCAGGAACTCCCTGAAATGAGACGTTCTTCCCGGAAGCTAGCGTCACCGAGCCAAAGTCCTCACTGGGCTCCGACTTGACCAGGCCAAAGTTGTGACCTTTGAACGCTTGGCGCAGGGTGTCCGCAAACTCGTTGAAGCCTGAGTCCTGGGTTTCGTCCGCCCCGCCGTGGTCCAAAGTTCCGTACACCAGGCCGACGACCAACGCGTCCGAACGGACGCCGCCCGCGTAGAGGCGGTCGTATTCCGGATACGTTTCGCCCCGCTTGGTCCTGTCTGCCCCCAATGAGACGGTGGTCGGAATGAAGAGGCGTTGTGCCTCGGACAGGGGCACGGCATCTGGCCCAACAGACGCCTGATCGGCATCGATCTTCGCCCTCTCCGCTTGGATCTGCTTCTGGCACGCCGCGAGGCTAGGATTGAAGACGTACCAAAGCATGCTGCTCATGCTCTGGGCCTCAGCGTCGTTCGCGGAGCACTGCTCCAAGATCAGCCGCTGTTCGGTCCGATAGCCTCCGGTCATCACGGCACTGGGCAGCGACGTCCGCTCCTTCATGGAGACAGGAACCACCGAGCGGTCCGTATAGCGGTAGGCGACGCGCACCATGCCCTTGCCGGGATCACCGGGAACCCGCGGGTCCACAACTTTGACGGGCGTCTTCTTGAACGTCGCCGGGTTGACGTCCTTGAGCTCGCGACTATTCACGGCCACTTGCGCAGTGCGGAGAGCGCCGAACGCGGTCTGGGTAGAGCCCCTAACGGCCGCCAGGATGACATCGTCGCTAGCGCCCTCGGCGACGTAGACGTACGCGTCGAAAGTAAGGTCCCTCGAGCGAGCCGTCAGGCTAGTCAGGTCATCTTCAGCCTCGTCCGACGTCGCGTCGGCGGCGCAGGCGGGGGCGACGGCGATTCCGGCAACAAGGAGAACGCGGAGGAGCTGCATGACAGGTTTCATCGTGTCGGTGTGATGGGTACACCGGCTCCGATCGATCACCTCCCCGGTACCGGCCGCCATCGCTCCGCCTTCAGCCCGCGGCTCTGCCTTTCGGCGGGCGCGGCTCGACGCGGGCCACGAT
>JABFRG010000950.1 GCA_013141295.1 Polyangiaceae bacterium | reverse complement strand
CCGACGGTCCGTGCTTCGTGGCGACGCTGCCGAGGCCGCTCGCGGTGGTAGCCACCACCGGAATCTTCAGCGCGCAGCCGGCGGCGGGGTCCGCGAGCCCGCGCCTGTTCTTCCTGCTTCCCAAGCTGGTCGTGAGCGCCGTGCCGGCGGGTGATGGCAGCAAGGTGCTGGAATTCGGCGAATGGATCACGCCCACGCGGACGGCGAAGGGCGAGGTGGCTTTGCCGGTGGCCACGCCGCTCCTGCCGGATGCACCCTTCACGCGTGTGGACCGCGGAAATGGCCGGAGCGCGTGCGGAATGTGTCATCGCGGCGAGGAGCCGCACCCGTCCATCGCGCATGCCTTCGTATCGGCGGCCTTCAAGCCCGATCGCGGCACCGAGGTTCCGCTCGGCGACCTCCGGAAGGCCCACGATGCCTGTGTCCGCGACGCCGACGCGAGCGACCGTTGCGCCCTGTTTCACGCGGTCTTCGACTTCGGCGAGGTGGTGGCGGGCACCTTCGGGGAAGACGTGGAGACCTTCAACTGACTACGTCGTCGGCGCGCGCCTCGGCGCGTGTGTCATAACGACTCGATCGGAGGCTCACCGCACGTTTCGAGCGCGGCCCCACGTCGGTGAGCATCGCAGGAATGCTGTTGAAGGGTCATGATCGCCGGACGTACCCTTCGCGGTGCTTTCGCAGGAGGGATCTGAATGACCGAGAAGAAGTGTCCCGTGAATCACGCCGCGGGCGGTGGTACCTCGAACCGTGACTGGTGGCCGGACGCGCTGCGGGTGGACCTGCTGCATCAGCACTCCTCGAAGTCCAACCCCATGGGACCCGGCTTCGACTACGCCGCGGCGTTCGCGAGCCTGGATTTTGCCGCGCTTAAGCGCGATCTCACGGCGCTCATGACCGATTCTCAGGACTGGTGGCCGGCGGACTTCGGCCACTACGGGGGTCTGTTCATCCGCATGGCCTGGCACAGCGCCGGCACCTATCGCATCGCCGATGGTCGCGGTGGCGCCGGGCGGGCCCAGCAGCGCTTCGCGCCCCTCAACAGCTGGCCCGACAACGTGAGCCTCGACAAGGCGCGCCGACTCCTCTGGCCCATCAAGCAGAAGTACGGGAGCAAGATCTCCTGGGCCGATCTGATGATCCTCACCGGCAATGTCGCCCTCGAGTCCATGGGCTTTCGCACCTTCGGATTCGGCGGTGGTCGCGAGGACGTGTGGGAGCCGGACCAGGACTGTACTGGGGCGCCGAGAAAGGCTGGCTGGAGGACAAGCGCTACTCCGGCGATCGCGATCTCGAGAACCCGCTGGCAGCGGTGCAGATGGGCCTCATCTACGTGAACCCCGAAGGCCCCAATGGCAATCCCGATCCCGTTGCGGCGGCCCGCGACATTCGCGAGACGTTCGCGCGCATGGCGATGAACGACGAGGAGACCGTGGCGCTCATCGCCGGCGGTCACACCTTCGGCAAGACGCACGGCGCCGGCGATCCCAAGCTGGTGGGCGTCGGGCCCGAAGGCGGCGACATCGAGGCGCAGGGCTTCGGTTGGGCGAGCACCCACAAGAGTGGACGCGGCGGCGACACCATCACCAGCGGCCTCGAGGTCACCTGGTCGCAGACGCCCACCAAGTGGAGCCATCACTTCTTCGAGAACCTCTTCGGCTTCGAGTGGGAGCTCACCAAGAGCCCCGCGGGCGCGCACCAGTGGGTGGCCAAGAACGCGCCGGCGACGATTCCCGACGCCTACGATCCGGCGAAGAAGCATCTGCCGACCATGCTGACGACCGATCTCTCGCTGCGCTTCGACCCGGAGTACGAGAAGATCTCCCGACGCTTTCTCGCGAATCCGGATCAGTTCGCGGACGCCTTCTCGCGCGCCTGGTTCAAGCTCACGCACCGCGACATGGGCCCGCGCGTACGCTACCTCGGCCCCGAGGTCCCGGCCGAGGCGCTCATCTGGCAAGACCCGGTCCCCCCGGTGGACCACCCGCTGGTGGACGCGGCCGACATCGCCGCCCTCAAGACCAAGCTGCTCGCCTCGGGCCTCTCCCTCTCTGCGCTCGTCTCCACCGCGTGGGCCTCGGCCTCGACGTTCCGTGGCTCCGACAAGCGCGGCGGCGCCAACGGCGCGCGGATTCGGCTCGCGCCGCAGAAGGACTGGGAGGTGAACCAGCCGGCGGAGCTCGCCAAGGTGCTGGCGACGCTCGAGCGCGTGCAGGCCGACTTCAACGCCGCGGCATCGGGCGGCAAGAAGGTCTCGCTGGCGGATCTCATCGTCCTCGGCGGATGCGCCGCGGTGGAGCAAGCCGCGAAGAACGCGGGGCACGCGGTGACGGTGCCCTTCACGCCGGGCCGCACCGACGCCTCGCAGGAACAGACGGACGTGGCGTCGTTCGCCGTGCTCGAGCCCGTGGCCGACGGGTTCCGCAACTACCTGAAGGGCAAGTACACCGTGCCCGCCGAGGCGCTGCTCATCGACAAGGCGCTCCTCCTCGGGCTCACCGCGCCGGAGATGACCGTGCTGGTGGGCGGCCTGCGCGTCCTCGGCGCCAACGCCGGCCAGACCAAGCACGGGGTCTTCACCACCAAGGCCGACGCGCTCACCAACGACTACTTTCTGAGCTTGCTCGACATGAGCACCGAATGGAAGGCCGTGGGTACCGACAAGGACGTGTACGAAGCGCGAGACCGCAAGACCGGCGCCCTGAAGTGGACCGGCACCCGCATCGATCTGCTCTTCGGATCGAGCTCCCAGCTGCGCGCCCTGGCCGAGGTGTACGGAAGCGCAGACGGCGAGAAGCAGTTCGTCGACGCGTTCGTGGCCGCCTGGAACAAGGTCATGAACCTCGACCGCTTCGACGTTCGCTGATTCCCGAGCCTCGGGAAGGAAGGGCGCGCAACTGCGTTGGACGAACGTGGGCGCAAAACGATCTGCTCGAATTTTCCAAGCGTGCGAGCGCGTCGCGCGCTTGGGAACGTCGACATCGACACGCTACGCTGGTCCGATGTCGAAGGCGGTCGCTAGCGGCTTCGTGCGATGGTCCGTGCTGGTGGCGTTGGCCGTGGCTTGCTCGCCCGGCAGCCCGGTGGCCCCGGCTCCGCGCGTTTCGCCGGCGAGCGCGAGCACGCATGCGGCACGCGCTTCACGCGCGATCGTGCTGGGATCGGCCCACGCGTGCGCGCTCATGGACGACGGCACCGTTCGTTGCTGGGGCCTCGGCCGCTTCGGACAGCTTGGCTCGAAGGCGCCCTATCGCGCGCGGCCCGAGGCCATCGCCGGTCTCGCGGGCGTCACGCACCTCGCCGCGGGATCGTCGCACGCCTGCGCGGTCCTCGCCGATCGAACGGTGCGGTGCTGGGGACAGAACGCCCATGGCCAGCTCGGCGATGGCACCCGCGAGCAGCGAGATACGCCGGTTCCCGTGCGCGGGCTCGGCGCGGTGGTCGGGATCAGCGCGGGCGCCGCCCACACCTGCGCTCTCCTGGCCGATGGGAGTCTTCGTTGTTGGGGCGACGACGGCCACGGGCAGCTCGGCGACGCAGGGACGAACGACGCCGTCGTCTCGCCGGTGACCGTTGCGGCCCTGGGACCCATGACGTCCGTTTCGGCGGGCGCCTCGCACACCTGCGCCCGCAACGCGGCCGGCGAGAGCTGGTGCTGGGGTGACAACCGCTCGCACGCCATCGATGCTTCCGCTGCGCCGCGCCACGCCGTACCGGTTCGCGTGGACTCGGCCAAAGGGGCCGCGGAGATCGTCGCTGGCGCGTCGCTCACGTGCGTCCGCGACGAACGCGGCACGGTATCGTGCTGGGGAGCGCCGGCGGGTAGCAGTCCAGCCTTCCTTCGCCTCGGCGCACCCTCCTCGGGACCGTCGCCGAAGCTCGAGAAGGTGGTTCAGCTCGCCGTGGGTACGGCCCTCGGCGACGAAACCATGCATGCCGACTACCTGGGTGGGCGCTTCACCCACGACGCTTGCGGGGTCCTCGATGATGGCCGCGTGAGCTGCCTCTCGCAGACGGGGGCCACGCAGGCCACGGACCTTGCGGAGCCCGCGCGGCCGCGCATCATTTCCGGAATCGAGCGGGCGCGAAGGGTCGCGATCGGCGCGCAGCATGCGTGCGCCGAGACGCAGAGTGGCGACGTCTTCTGCTGGGGCGCCAACGGACACGGCGAGCTCGGCACGGGGATAGCCGACTACGTCCCTTTGCCATCGCGGGTTCCGGCGCTCGCGAACGTCGTGGCGCTCGCTCTCGGAGCCACGCACGCCTGTGCCATCCGCCAGGGCGGGACAGTGGCCTGCTGGGGTGACGACGCGCAGGGGCAACTGGGCCCTCACGCGCCGGCGGCGCCATCCGTGCCAAACGCCGTCCTTGGGCTCGACGGGGTGGTCGAGCTCGCGGCGGGCGACTACCACACCTGCGCGCGCACCCGCAGCGGCGCCGTTACGTGCTGGGGCCTCGACAATGCCGGACAGACCGGAGCACCGGTGCGTCGCGCCGCAGAGTCGCTCGGCGCGCTCCACGTCGTCTCCGGCGTGAACGCGGCCACCAGGATCTTCGCGGCGGGAACCAGGAGCTGCGCCGAGGTCGCCGGCGCGATGCTCTGCTGGGGCGTGGACGGATTCACGGGCAACGTGACCGACGACGCGCACCTGCCGAAACCGGTCCCCAGCCTCGGCGCGTTGCACGAGGTTTCGCTGGGCGGGCGCCACGGCTGCGGGCTCACGGCCGATGCGACCCTCGCGTGCTGGGGCGAGAACAACACGGGGCAGCTGGGAACGTCGCCGCCCTGGGGTCGCCGCGAGGAACGCCCGGTCGTCGTCCCCGCGCTCTCGCGCCTCGCTTCCGTCAGCGCGGGCTTCGGCCACACCTGCGTCCGAGGCGAGGATGGACGCGCCACCTGCTTCGGAGACCGAACGTTCGGCGAGCTCGGCGTCCAGCCAGCGACCGGCCTTCCCACGCCGATCCCGACGCTTCATGGCGTTCGACGCATCGTTGCTGGCAACTACGCCACGTGCGCGCTCGTCGCCGATGGAACGCTCCGGTGCTTCGGCCTCAACGGCGCCGGCGTGCTCGGCGACGGCACGTTCGTCGACCGCGGCGTGCCCACCCCGGTGAGCGGCCTCTCCGGCGTGGAGGATGTGGTGCTCGGCGGCACCCACGCCTGTGCGCGCCTCGGCGACGGCACGGTGGCCTGCTGGGGCTCGAACGTCGCCGGCCAGGTCGGCGCTCCGGTACCGCCGCCCGGCCCGGTGCGCGTCGCGCTTTGAGCCTCAGGGGGTCGGTTCTTGCCCGATGCAGGTCACGTCGCCGTTGCAGATGCGCTCTTCGCGACTCTTCTGGCGCCACTGTCGCGCAGCGTCGCCGGTGAAGAGCGCGGTGAGCGGCGCGTGGAGCAGGTTGCCCAGTAGCGGTCCCCAGAAGTCGCCCAGGCGCACGTCGCCCGAGGCCTCGACGGCCACCGTCTCCCAGGGGGAGCGACAGGCGTTGATGTCGCTGCGATTGGCGAGCTCGTCGGCCTGGAGATCGCGCGCCTCCGCCTCGGTGACGCGACATCGGTAGCGCGGTCGCTCACCGGTGTGATCGACAACCACCAGGCCCAGCGCCTCCCCCCGCGATTGCGCGGCAGCCACCGCGTTCCGAAGGCGCGCGTCGTCGGGGCGGAGCAGCGAGCGCGCGGCGTAGGCGTTGGCGGGCGCGCCTTCTTCGAGCTTCACCCAGTCGACGCCGAGGGTGGCGGCGAGCTCCACGAAGGTCGTGAGCTCGTGCACGTTGCTGTCGAGCGCCACGTACGAGAGGCCCATGCGAAGGTCCCACTGGTGCGCGCGGCGGAGCTTCGTGACCGCCGCCACTTGCTGCGTGATGCGGGCGAACTTGCCGCCCACACGGATGGCATCGTTCACCGCCTCGGTGGCGCCGTCGAGGGAGACCGAGAGACTGTTCACGCCGGCCTCCACCAGTCGGGTTGCCGTGCTCTCGGAGAGCAAGAGGCCGTTGCTGAGAAGGTGCGCCACGTACGGCTCGCGGCCCCGGGCTCGGCGCAAAGCCTCGAGCAGATCCCAGAAGATGGGCGCCGTGAGCGACTCGCCGCCGTGCACGAACCCCGCATAGCGCGCGTAGGCCAGATCGTCTCGGAGCGCGTCGACGATGCGCGGGGTGAGCGTGCGCGCGGTGCCTTCGCGGGTGCGCGTGGGTGCGTGCGTAATACAATGAAGGCACGCCAGGTTGCAGCGCTCGGTGACGGCGAAGT
>JABFRG010000077.1 GCA_013141295.1 Polyangiaceae bacterium | reverse complement strand
AGGCGCCGGACCACACCACCACCGCCCCGTTGCTGCCTTCGGGAATCGGCGAGCGATCGCTGGCCCCCTGGAAGATGCCGGCGTTGTAGCCGTCGGTGTTCTTGCCTTGCTCGGAGTTGGGGCCGATGGGTGCGATCCACTCTCCGTCGGGCCCCTCGAGCCCCACGTCGAGGTTCGCGCCCTTGCGCTTGGTGATCCAGATCTGCACCCGCCCGTTCGCGGCGGCGTCCGGCGCGAACAACGGCACGCGCATCTTGGTGCCCGGCGAGACGTACACGCTCTGGTGAATGGGGTCGTCGATGGATCCGCTGTTGCCGGCGGCGGCGACGATGACGTGCCCGGGTTTGTCGGGGCCGACGTTGGCGGCCAGCGTGCGCTCCCAGAGCAGCGAGCCGTCGTGGGGCCCGAAGTCGGTGCCCAGCGACATGTTCACCACGGCGGCCTTCTTGTCAGCGTCGGCGCGATCGAAGATGAAGCGCGCGGCGGTGACCAGGTCGTCGGTCTCGATGCCCGAGTAGGTGCCGCGGGTGAGGCGCACCACGACCAGCTTCGACTTGGGCGCCATGCCCACGTAGCCGGTCTTGTTGGTGCCGAGGCCACCGTTGCCGGCGGCGATGGAGGCCACGTGGGTGCCGTGCCCGTTCAGGTCTTGCGGAAGCGGCCCTTTCTTGGGGTCGGCGATGATGGCGTCGATGTCGGTGCCGGCGAACACGGCGCCGCGCACCTCGCCGGTGGAGAGGGTGATCTGGAACGCCTTCTCCACGTCCGGGTACACGCCCCGGGGCTTCTGCGAGAGGTCGAGCAGCCACGCGACGCGGCTCTTGCCGTTCTCGTCGAGAAAGTCCGGGTGCGTGACGTCGAGGCCGGTGTCGGCGATGCCGGTGTAGACGCCGGTGCCGTCGATGCCGTCGACCCGTGCGCTGGCCGATCGTGTGTAGCGGCCCACGCGATCGTTGAGCAGCCGAAGCGGAGGCGCGACCTCCAGCCGGAGGCCCGGGTGGGTTTGCGCGAAGCCTTGAAGCTGCGCGCTGGTACCGCGTATGCGACCGATGCCGGGCGACACTTCGTCGACGCCGAGATCGCTCCCGCGCACGCCGGGAGGCAGCTCGAACAGCGCGCCGATGTGGCCACTGGTGGGCGCGAACGCGCGGTCCGCATCGCCGCGGAGCAGCCGGAGCATGGCGAGCCCATCGGAGGAAGCGCGCGGCGGTTCGGCGAGGGCCGGGCGAGCGAAGAACGAAGTGGCCGCGAGAACGAGAAGGAGCGCCGAAGGCTTCTGCATGGGAAACCCCAGACTATGCCAATTTCGGCGGCAAACCGAGCCGCTGTTTACTTCTCGATCAGGAAGCAGTCCGAGAGATGGGTTCCGGTGCTGCTGCCGCTCCCGGTGCTGCACTCGACGACGATGTGGCTCTTCGGCGGAGCCTTGGGCGCCGCGGCCCCCATCTCCATGGAGCAATCGCTCGTGTAGGCCGGGACCTTGGCGTCGATCAGCGTGAACGAGTAACGCGAGCCGCTCGACTGCCACTTGACGTCGCCGAGCAGCCCTTCGACGCGAACCTGCTGCCAGCTGGCCTTCTTCCCGAACGTGCCGGGGCTGACCACCGGGTCGGTGTACGGCTTCCGCGCCGGCGCGACACCAGCCATGAGCAAGCAGTACCTCCCCCACTGTTCACCGAATTCCTTCGTGGTGACGTTCGAAGGGCTCGAGGCGGAGCCGTCCTCGGCGATCCACAGGGCGCTGCACCGCTCGGCGTCGGCCGCGGCCCAGTGAGCTTTTCCGTTCTCCTTCCGGGTGGGGGGTCCGAGGTGCTGGGCCACCGAGGCGACGCGTGCGTCGAAAGGGTCGGACAGCTTCACCGAGACGTTGTAGCCGCGCACCATGGCCACGGTGAGCTTGCCCGGGAACGGACCGTAGGCCGTCGCGCTGGCGGACGCCGTGGGCGCACTGGCGGTCGTCGTGGAAGCCGAAGAGACCGCGGGTGCCGCGGCATCGGCGCCGTCGGCCTTCTTGGAGCAGCTCGGGAGCAGGACGGTCGCGGCGACGATCAGAGCGAAAGGTGTACACTTCATGGATATCCGCAGAATACGGCGAAGACGGCGCGACGGAGAAGGGAATCCCGAGTTCCGAAGCGCTTGCGTCGCGTGAAGAGGGATGCGAGGTTCGCGGGGTGCGCTGGTCGAACGCGTGGCTGCTGGCATCGTTCGTCGCCGCGTCGCGAACCGCGTCCGCGCAGGTGAACGCCGAGGCGGCGGCGCCGAGCAAGAACGCTGCGAAAGCTGGCTTTTCCGGCGGACTCGACGGCTCCCTCGCGCTCTCCAAGGGAAACATCGACCTCATCGACGTGGGCGGTGCCGGACGGGTGCAGTACCAGACGCTGTATCGGCAAGAGCAGGCAGCGGGCGCGCTCCCGTGGATCCGCCAGCGCACGTTCCTCACGGCCAGCGGGCGCTTCGCCGAGCGCGCCAACGCGAAGTTCATCAGCCAGGCGTTCCTCTTCGGGCGGTGGACCGCGATGTGGTTGCCCCGGGTCGGCAGCGATCTGTTCCTCCAGTTTCAGTTCAACGAGCTCCTTCGACTCCGGCGGCGCAGCTTGGCGGGGACCGGGCTCCGCGTGGAGATCGTGCACCACCCGGCGTTCGTGCTCTCGACCGGCGCCGGTTACATGGTGGAGTACGAGAAGATCGACGTGGCCCCGGGCGCGAGCGATCGGCCCACCGTGGTCGCGCATCGCTTGGCGTCGTCGGTCACCGCGCGGCTCGCGCTCTTCGATGGTGGTCTCCTGGCCCAGAACACGCTCTTCTTCCAGCCGCGGTTCGACGACTGGGGCGACGTGCGTGTGCTGGACGACTTCCAGGTCATGACCAAGGTCACCGAAGTCCTCTCGCTCGGGACCACCGTCTCGGTGTTCTACGACAGCGCGCCGCCCACGGGTGTGCTGCCGGCGGATCTGCGGCTCACCTCGACGGTGCGCTTGTCGTTTTGAGCCAGGGGTAGAGCGAGGGAATTTGGTCAAGACCGAGCGCGGCGCGTTCGTTGGGGGCAGCGCCGGTCGCTCACCACTCCCTTGTTCGTGAGGACGTCCGACGACCCCGGGAAGTCCCTGACGAGGGACGACGGCCCCGCGAAGGTATTGGCCGAATTCACCGCCCTAGTGCAGCGCCGTCGAGGTGCGGTTAAGGAGCATGCCGCGCTGCACTAGCGAATTCGCGGGAGCGAATTCGGGGTTTGGGCGGAGCCCAAGGGATCTAGTGGCCGTGGCTCTCTTTGACCTCGGACACCAGGGAGAGGATGGTCTTCTTGGCATCGCCGAGGACCATCATGGTGTTGGGCTCGTAGAAGAGATCGTTGTCGACGCCGGAGAAGCCGGTGTTCATGCTGCGCTTGAGCACGATGACGCTCTTCGACTGCTCCACGTTGAAGACCGGCATGCCGTAAATGGGGCTGGTCTTGTCGGTCTTGGCCGCCGGGTTGACGACGTCGTTGGCGCCCACCACCAGTACCGCGTCGGTGCGCGAGAAGTCGTCGTTGATCATGTCGAGGTCGAAGAGCGCGTCGTAGGGGACGTTGGCCTCGGCCAGGAGCACGTTCATGTGACCGGGCATGCGACCGGCCACCGGATGGATGGCGTAGCGCACCTCGGTGCCCCGCTTCTCGAGGGCCGCGGCGAGATCGCGCACCGCGTGCTGCGCCTGGGAGACGGCCATGCCGTAGCCGGGGATGATGATGACGCTCTCGCTGGCCTTGAGCACCGCCGCAGCGTCCTCCACCGTGGCCTCGTTGTAGGGCCGCGCGGCGCCACCGGCGGCCGTGGGTGCGGCGCCGCCGTCGGTACCGAAGGCGCCGAAGAGCACGTTGGAGAAGGAGCGGTTCATGGCCTTGCTCATGAGGAGCGAGAGCAAGAGACCGCTGGAGCCGTCGAGGGCGCCGGAGATGATGAGGATGGGCTGGTTGAGCGCGAAGCCGGTGGCCGCAGCCGCGAGGCCGGCGTACGAGTTCATGAGGGAGACGACGACCGGCATGTCGGCGCCGCCGATGGGGAGCACCCCGGCCACGCCCAGGATGAATCCGATGCCCGCCACCACGTAGAACAGCGGCACGTTCTCGGCGGGGAACGCCACCTTGTAGGCGAGCACGCCGCCGGCCGCTGCGAAGAGCGACAGGTTGACGTAGTTCTGCCCCTTGAAGGTGATGGGCGCGCCGGAGATGAGCCCCTGCAGCTTTCCGAACGCCATGAGGCTGCCGGTGAAGGTGAGCGATCCGAGGAACACCTCGAAGCCCAGCGCCCCCAGCGTGAACGGGTGCATGGGCTCGTGAGGGGCCGCTCCCAGACCACCGAAGTGCTTGTAGTACTCGGATATGCCCACGAGCGACGTAGCGAGCCCACCGAAGGCGTGCGAGAGCGCGATACGCTCGGGCATCTTCGTCATGGGGATGCGCAGCGAGATGGCCACGCCGATGGTGGAGCCGAGGAGCAGACCGGCGATGATCCACTGGTACGAGAGGATGTTCTTGTCGAGGAGCGTCGCCACCACCGCGATGGCCATGCCCACTTCGCCGTAGAGGATGCCGCGGCGACCTTGCTCCGGCGAGGAGAGACCGCGGAGGCAGAGGATGAAGAGGATCGAAGCCGCGAGATAGCAGAGGCTGAGGAGTGACTCTCTCACTTGCCGTCTCCCGTCTTCTCCGTCTTCTTGCCACTGGGGCCGCGCTTGAACATGCGGAGCATACGGTCGGTGATGAGGAAGCCGCCCACCACGTTGAGGGAGGCGCAGGCCACCGCCACGAACCCCAGAATGGTGGACACCTGGTTGTGGTCGGAGCCGGCGGCTACCAGCGACCCCACCAGCGAGATGCCGCTGATGGCGTTGGTGCCGGACATGAGCGGCGTGTGCAGGAGCGGCGGCACCCGGGAGATGACCTGGTACCCCACGAAGGTGGCGAGGCTGAACACGTAGAGGCCGAAGATGAGCTGAGCAATCACGCGGCACCTTCCTTCTTCGCTGCCTCGAGGCCCATGGCTTCGCGGGTTCGCTCGTGCACCACTTCGCCGGCATGGGTGATCAGGCACCCCTTGGTGATCTCTTCGCTCTGGTCCATCACCAGGGCACCGTCTTTCGTCAGGTGGAACAGGAGCTTCTCCATGTTGCGGGAGTACATCTGGCTGGCGTGCACCGGCAGGCGGCTGGGGAAGTCGAGCTCGCCTACCAGGGTGACGCCGTGCTTCACGACCGTTTGGCCGGGCTCGGTGAGCTCGCAGTTGCCCTTCTGCTCGGCCGCGAGATCGACGATGACCGAGCCGGGCTTCATGGCCTTCACCATGTCTTCGGTGACGAGCACCGGCGCGCGGCGACCGGGAATGAGCGCGGTGCAGATGACCACGTCGGCCTTGGCCACGTGTCGCGCCAGGGCCTCGGCCTGCTTCTTCTTGTACTCCTCGGAGACCTCCTTGGCGTACCCGCTCTTGGTCTGCGCGTCCTCGTCGGAGTCGACCTCCACGAACTTGGCGCCGAGGCTCTCGACCTGCTCCTTCACGACTTTGCGCACGTCGAAGGCTTCGACCCGCGCGCCCAGACGCCGTGCCACACCGATGGCCTGGAGCCCTGCCACGCCGGCGCCGAGGATGAGCGCGGTGGCCGGCGCGATGGTGCCGGCCGCGGTCATCAGCATGGGAAAGAATCGCGGGAGCAGGTTGGCCGAGACCAGCACCGCGCAGTAGCCGGCGACGCTGGCCTGCGACGAGAGCACGTCCATCATCTGCGCCAGCGTCGTACGCGGAATGGCGTCCACCGCGAAGGTGGTGATCTTCTGCGCCGCCAGGGCCTTCACCAGATCGTGGTTCACCAGCGGATAGATGGGCGCCACCAGGCTCGAGCCCGGCTTGAGCTTCTGCACCTCATCCACGGTGGGAATGCGAATCCGCATCACCAGATCGGCGCCAGCGATGGCCGCCTCGGCGGTTGGCTCTACGGTAGCGCCCCCGGCGACGTAGTCGGCGTCGGCGATGGACGCGCCGAGACCGATGCCGGCCTCCGCTACGACCTCGATCTTCTTCTGCGCGAGCCGCTTCAGAGAGTCGGGGACGATACAGACACGTTTTTCCGTCGCCACACTCTCGCGGAGGACTGCGATCTTCATAGGCTGGCTGAAAAGTACCCGATGGTCGTCGCGGCGCGTCAGGAAAATGTGGGGTGATGTCTGCTAGCATCAGGTCCCATGAAGCAAGGCATGTTCGTGCGCGGCGCTGGCGTGATG
>JABFRG010000315.1 GCA_013141295.1 Polyangiaceae bacterium | reverse complement strand
TGGTGAGCGCGGAGAGCCAAGCGGCCCTGCGCGCGCTCTTCGCCGAGCGCGGCGCCGACGTGCATGCGGTGCGCCTCGAGACGCCCTATGGCCACGATGGCTTTCTCACCGACGGCGGAGCTCTGTTGCGGTCGACGTTCCTCGCGGCGCTGCGGCCGTGAGACCGCGGGCGCTCTTCGGCGCGACCATGGGGGCGTTCTTCCTCGCCTGCGCGGCGAGCGTTCGTCGCCCCGCGCCGGCACCCGTGTCCGTGTCCGTCGCCGCGGACGCAGCAGCGCCCCTCGTGGAGGCGGCGTCGACGTCGGCGCCCCTGCAGCCACTCCCCTACGCCGAGGCGATACGTCGCTTCCCGGAGATGGCGGCCTTTCCCCGGCCGCAGGAACTCTCCGAGGTGGAGTGGTTGAAGGGAGTCGAGACCGTTCGTCTGTGGGTCGATCGAAGCGAGCTTTGGCCTGGCGCACCACGCGGCTGCTCGGTGTACGCCTTTCATCGAGATCGCACGCCTGCGGGCCGCGACGGTAGCGATTGGATCGCGCCGCGACCGCGCGCTGGGGCTCCGGACGCCCTGCTCCGGCTTCGCAGCTACGTCCGCCTGGAAGCAGGCGACGACGCGGAGGTCCTGGGGGCGACGCTCATCGTCTATCCCGACCGCCTGGCGTACACCGGCTTGAACGCGCACCTGGCCGCCCGCTGCGAAGGAGACCAGGTGGAGCGGCGGTCCGGCTGCGTGCCGATGGACTGCATGGTATGTACACGCATTCGATTTTACGACGTCTCCGACGAAGCGCACTATGGCTGGGGCTCCCCGCCGCAGATCTATCGAGTGCTCCCCGCTCCCGACCCTTCCTGCGCGCCCTGCGACCCCGGCGTGCGAGCTGCCGACTTGCCGCTGGCGAAGGCCACCGCCGCTGCCACCCACGTGCTGCGTCCGCAGGCGGGCCCGGTGTTCTTCCGAAGCCCTGCCGACTGCGCCGCGCATTTGCGCGACCACTTGCCCGACGATCCCTGACTTCACACGCCAAACGACTCGCACTGCGCGCCTCGTCGCCGGTGGGGTTTACGTTCCCACGCACGTGCGCGTCACGTCCGAGGGAGAACCTCATGCGCACCCTCTACCGTCTCGCTTCCGCGCTGGCGCTCATCGCCTGCTCCGATGCGGCCTCGAACCCCGTCAACTCCAAGGCAGCCGATGCCGGTGGCGAAGCCGCCACGTCCGTTCCGGCGGAAACGTCACTGCGCGCGGTCGCGCCGCAGGACCTGTCCATCGCGTTTCCGTTGCCGCCGCGCATCGAAGACCAAGGAGCGCTCCTCGCGGCCACCGACGTTGCTGCGGGCGGCGAGCTGCTCGACCCGGCGGCGTTCAACCAGGTGGGGGCGCTCAATATGAACAGCGAGGGACCTGCGGGGAAGACCGGCGAAGCTGCTCGGCCCGGCCTGCGGCTCCTGGCGCTGCGCCTCGATCCTTGCTTCGGCCCCCTCGACGGATCGGCGTGCACGCCGCAGCTCCGGCTGGTCTTCCAGGGGCTCTCGGTCACGCCCGAGGGGGGCGTGCAGGCGGACGACGGGGCCGTGCACGTGTTCGTGAAGCTGGACGACGCCGAGCTCCTGCGCACCGTGAAGCAAGTGCTCGCGCTCAAGGAGGCCGCCGGCGGGTATCCCGACGCGCCCCTGGGCGTGCATCCGATCCTGGCGAAGCAAGGCCTGGGTGGCGCTTTCGCCCAGGGCCTACGCAGCATCGTGCTGGAGCATGCGGGCGCCGCGCGCACGGTGCGCGTCACCTTCTTCAAGCTCCTCAACGCCGGCGTCTCCACCTGGTCGTTCGGCATCCTGGAGAACCAGGGCGGCAGCTACCGCTTGGCCACCATCGCGACCATCGCGCGTCCCGGGCAATCGGTGAGCAATGCCCTGGCGTTCGGCGGCGATCTCTCGGCCACCGTCGACCCGGCAACCTCCCACGCCGACAACCTCACGCTGCTGCTCGACACGAACAAGGCGAAGAGTGCCGCGCCGGCGCTGCAGCAGGCTGCCTTCGACGCCGCGCTCCGGATCGAGAATCCGCTGCGCCATACCCCCGACACCATCGACTGCGTCAGCTGCCACACCGCGATGGCGGCTGCGCGCTCCGCCGAGGCCAAGCTCGGGCTGTCGCGCGAGGGCAACGCGAATCGCTTCGTAGCTCCGGTGCCCGTGGCGCCCACGATGCCCGCGACCGTGTCCCTGAACAACCTCCACGCCTTCAGCTACCTCGGCACCCAGCTCGGCGTCAGCCAGCGCACCGCCAACGAGACGGCGCTGGCCGTGGAGAAAGTGAACGCCAAGCTGCGCTAGCGCCCGTGTTGCCGCACTGCGCTGGACGCAGGGTGGATCGGAGATCCACCAGGCTCGCGCTGGTCGCTTCCGCGTGCCCCATGATGACCGGTTGCGGAGGCGCGTCCGACGACGCGTCGGCTTCGGAGGACGATCTCACGTCGCTCGGCACGGGGACCTACGTGGTCGATAGCCGACCGTGGGGGAACTACTACCTCTCGCGCATCACCTTCAGCGCGGGGAAGAAGTACGAAGGCGAGATCGTCTCGAGCTCCGGTGTGAAGAGCCTCATCGCCGGCAAGTACACGATTCTCGCGGCGCGCCCCAACAACCCGCAGAGCCCGGTGCTCAGCGACAAGCCCACGCTCTACCTCACCAGCGACACCGGCGGCGCCGACCCGGCGCTCGAATTCGATCGTCTGGCCGACGGCGGCCTGCGCCTCTACCACTCCGCGCGCCACGTCTCCTTCACCATGAAGAAGGATCCGACCTATCGCCCGACGCCCACCAACGTGAAGACCATCGGCTGCACCGGCCCTACGGTGAACGCCACGCTGACCCTCGACCAGGCGCAGAACCGTCGCGGTACCCTGAAAATCACCCGCAAGGCCGGCGCCTCCGATCGCAACGACCCGCCGAGCGTCACCGTTCCGGTCACCGAGGACACCGGGGGCGGCTCTCCGGACTACGTGTACTTTACCGGTCAGCGCGGCGAACAGGACTTCTACGTGAACATCGTGAAGACCGATTTCACCCGCGGCACCGGCGCCGCCAAGCTGTTCTTGCGCTGGGCCCAGTACGGCGAAGAGTTCAGCGTGGGCGTCACCTGCGCCTTCCAGTGAGCGCGCGACCTTCGATCACTCCGCGATGCGCGTGACCAGGACGAGCGGCGCTTGCGCGTCGACGGTCGTGCCGGTCGCGGACACCTCGGCACCACTCGAGCGGAGCTCTCGACGATGAGCGGCCCACCACTGCGCGCCGCGCGCGTTGGTCCACTGCCCGTACGCGGCGCACCCGCGCAAGCGCTCGCGTAGAACGTTCGCCGAGGCGGGACGATCTTCGGGACGCTTCGCCAGGCACGACATGATCAGCGCTTCGAGATCGGCCGACACCGGCGCCTCGAGCCGCGCGGACGGGGAATCCGGCGCGGTGTGAAGATGATGTGCGCAGACCTCGAGGATGGTCTTTCCGCCGAACACGTGCGTGCCCGTCAAGAGCCAGTAGCCCACGGCGCCGAGCGCATAGAGGTCCGTCCTGGCGTCCACGGTGTCGGGCGCGGTCACCGTCTCCGGTGCCATGTAGAGCGGCGTTCCGGTGATCGCGTTGGTCATGGTGAGGGCCGGCTCCGATGAATCCGTCTCGCTCGCGATGTTCTTCACGAGACCGAAGTCGAGCACCTTCACCAGGTCGGAGATGCCACCACGGTCCACCACCATGATGTTGCCGGGTTTGACGTCGCGGTGAATCAGACCCGCCTCGTGCGCCTCGGCGAGCGAGGCTGCGGCCTGCTCGAGAAGATGGAGGACGCGCTCCTCCGGCTGCGGACCATCGACCTCGACGATCTCCGTGAGCGACGCACCTTCCAGGAGCTCCATGGCGTAGTAGAAGACCCCGTCCGTCGTGCGCCCGTAGTCGAAGACGGTCACGGTGTTGGGATGGGTGAGCATGGCGGTGCGTCGGACCTCGCGTTCGAAGCGCGCCAGCGCGTCCTTCCCCGCGCGATCGGGCAAGAGGAGCTTGACGGCGGTCGGTCGACGAAGCATCGCGTGCGAAGCGCGATAGACGACGCCCATTCCTCCTTCGCCGAGCTTTCTCTCGAGCGTGTACTGCCCCAGTCGTCGGATGTCGCTGACCGCTTTGCGCAGGCCATAGAGCGTGTGGGAGAAGCCCGCCGCCATGGCGACCGCGATTCCCCACCAGACGGTGCTCATGATGGTGGCGGGGTACGCCATGTCGCCGATATTTTGCTTGGGCCAGGTCGCGGCGGGTGGCTCGTGCAGCGCCGGGTCCCATGCGCGGAACGCGATGAAGATGGAACCCAGGAGCGGCACGGTCATGAGCGCCGCTACGAGGAGGGTGCGTCGCGCGGTCGACGGAACGTAGACCGCGTACACGAGCAGTACGTCGATGAGCAGGCTCCGCACGATCATGTCGGGCTCGGCGATGAGATCGATGACCACCGCCGTCGACGAGATGGCCGCAGTGCCGACGAACAGCGTGGAGAGCTCGACCAAGCGCACGAATCGCGGCGAACGTGGGGCTCGGAGGAGCAGCCAGAGTGCACCGAAAGCGATCGTGGAGACGGAGAGCGGAAGGCTGCTGTAGTTGTGCTCGACGCGGTGTAGCCAGAGGCCAGCGCCGAAGTTCAGTACGACGTAACAGAGCGTCACCAGGGTGAGCACGCGACCGAACTTGGATAGACGAGCCTGCCGCAGCTCGTGGTCGACCGCGCTGTCGGCAGAATCCATGAGGCAGCTATACGCTGGCTCGGTGCGCAATGCACCGTTCCCGCGCGATATCTATGGACCGTGTCAGGGGCGCGTCCTCCCTTCGGGATCGTTCGCGCGCCGTAGATCGTCGATGCTCAGATGGATGGCGTCGCGAGATCGCAGAAGGTCCTGGAGCGCCGTGGAGTCGCTCGCGCGCGGCCTCCTCGCGGAGCCGGCCTTCGTGTGCGGGCCTCGTTCGAGTCGCGTCGTCAGCGACGCGCACATGTCGGCGGGCAGCACGGTGTCGAGGTACTCGAGCGCGACGCCTCGCAAGAATCCATCGCGCGCCAGCAGCGCTCCGTAGGCAAGCTGCACGGGCTCGTGCGGAAGGGTCAGCGACAACACGTTGAACGCGTGCTCGAACTCGCGTGCTCCGCGCTCGACGTCGCTCCACGGAGAAGCAAGCTCACGTCGGGCTCGCGCGAACGCAGCCGCAGCGTCGAAGCGAAGCTCCGCGCTCTTTTCTCGCATTCCGAGGAGGACGCGTCCGCAGGAGTACCGCACGTCGAGCTCGTCGTCGTCGAGTCCGCCGTCGAGCGCCGAGGCCGCTCGCTGCGACGAAACCGTCGCCAGGAGTCGTGCCGCTCGCCTGCGCGCCGCGAGGGGACGTCGCGCGTCGAGCACCACGTCTGCGATGGTGCCGATGAGCCGAGGTACGAGCGGAACGAGAGCGAGCGCGGCCTCCGCGGCGACGTCGTCGCGTGCCAGGAGGTCGAGAACCGGAACGGCGAGCGGCAGGAGCACGCTCTCGTCGCTCCGTAGCGCAGCGACGATCATCGCCACGTTGGGTGAGCGGAGCTCGACGAGCGCACCTGCGACCGCGTCGGAGGGGCCAGGCTCGAGATCCGGATACTCCGGAATCGGTTCGGAGACGCGCGCTTCGGGGGTCGCGCTTTGCGCGCGCATTGCCGCAATTTGCGCGAGGAGGGTGGGGCGATCGATGGTTTGCATCGTTCGCGATAGCGTGTTTCGCGTGGTGGCATCGACGACGCTCTCGGGATCGAGCGCCAACGTGCCCGCGCGCAAACGGCTCGTGAGCTCGGTGACGTAGCCGCGGCGCAGAGCATACGCGACGAAGACCTGAGCTCCGGCGGCCAGCATCGCCACCACGGTCACCGCGCGCAAGGCCTGGTGGGGAAACAGCGCTACCAGCCCCAGGGTGGCCGCGCTTCCGATGAGAGCTCCGGTGCGATCGAAAGCCACGTCGATCATGATCTTCGCCGGCCGCTTCAAGGCTTGCGCGATCGGCGTGTAGAGGACCTCGTACGCGGAGCGAAAGAGCGAGGCGCGGAGCACTCCCTCTGCGCCGCGTTGAATGGCCACGGTGACCAGCGTCGGCATTCCGACCACCACGGCCCCGAGCGCCGCCACCGCCGCCGGCAAGAGCGCCATCGTCCCACCCACCCCGAGCCGCTCGAGGGCAACGCGATTCGCGGCGAGTTGAAGGACGAACGAAAGCGTGCCGATCACCGTCTG
>JABFRG010000699.1 GCA_013141295.1 Polyangiaceae bacterium | reverse complement strand
TGCCTGCGCGTCGCCCACCGCCCAATGGCCGCGGCCGCTGGATGCGCCGCGTGTACACGCGGCACGCGACGGTGGTCGCGGGCGCCGACGCATCGACCCTGCGCGATCGCGTGGAGACCGCCAAGCGGGCCGTCGAGCAGAACCCCGATGCCCGGAGCAAGTACCGCGATCTCGTTCGTCTCCTCGCGCAATCGGGCGACGACGCGGAGCTCGCGCGAACGCTCGATCGATGGCAGGCGAAGGACCCGCTCGACACCGATCTGCTCACCAGCCGCGGCGGCTTCCTCGCCCACCAGGGCGATCGGGATGGCTCGCTACGCGTACTCGGCGGCGCGCTCAGCGCACCCTCGGCCAGCATCACCGACGCCACCGGCACTGCGAGCGCCCTGGCCGCTGCCTACGATCGGAGCGGCAACGCCGCCGTCGCTTGCTCCTTCAAGGTCGCCCTCGCCGAGCTGCGTCCGAAGGACCCCCAAGCCATCGCCCAGGCCGTGCAATGTGAGCGCAGCCAAGGCGAAACACGGGCCGCCGACCGCTGGCTCGCGGTGCTGCCCGAGAAGCGGAAGGACATCGATGCGGCGCTGGCGAAGAGCGCCGTCGTGGACGGGCCGGTGTACGGCGACTTCGTGCTCTCGGCCACCTGGGACGATGGCACCGACCTCGATCTGGCGCTCATCGGCCCCGATGGGCAGCGGTTCGCGGGCGGAAGCTCCAACGGCAAGGTGAAGCTCCGGGATGGCGCCAGCCTCTCCAAGGAGACGCTCGCCGTGAACAACTGGAGCAACGGCAGCTACGTCGTCGAGATCGCCCGTGCCAAGCCCGGCGCCGGACGTGTGAGCGGGAAGATCACCATCCGCGCGGTGGACACCACGCAGGTCATCCCGTTCGTCCTCGAGGGCAGCACCATGCGTGTGGCGCGCGTGCAGGTCCGTACCGACGTGCAGCTCGTCCCGGCCGACGGGCCGCCTCCGGGCAACCCCCCGCCCGGTGGTGGCTGGCGCGGCTGGACCCGCGACCCCGTCAACTTCTGAAGCATCTCCACCGCGAAGGCACGCGAAGGGCTCGAGACCGGAATGGTTTCGAGCCCTTCTCTCATTTGCGCTTCGCTCGACCGCAATCGCGTCCGTGGAGTGCGTCGCATGGACGTCTCCCGTGCGGCGCGCGGTCGCAGCGGCGGAGAATGGTAGACAAACGAAAGGGCTCGGGACCGTACGGCCACGAGCCCCCGCGGCGTCTTTATTCGGCCAGCGCCTTGGCGAGGATGTCGAGGGCCTCGATGACCTTCGAACGATCTCCGCGCTGGAGCTTGTCGACCACGCCACCGTAGGCCTGCTGGGCCTTGTTGGTGGCGGACTCGGCAGCCCGCTTGCCGCGCGGCGTGAGCCGCACGTCGGTCTGGCGGCCGTCGTCGGTGCCCTTCTTGCGCGTCACCAAGCCTGCGCGCTCGAGGCCCGAGAGGTTGCGGCTGGCGGTCGACGAATCGATGCCGAGCTGCGATGCCAACGAAGAAGTGGATAGCGCTCCGCGCTCCGCGAGGAGCTGGAGTGTATCCGCCTGTTGCGGCGTGATGTCCCCGCCGCGAGCCCTCTCGCGGCTGAGTCGGCCGAGGCCTCGAAAGACGACGTGTACTGCGCGCGCGAACCTGTCCTGGTCACCCATAGGATGGGATGTACTCTACAACTTCAGGCTCCCAGTCAAGTATCCTCTGCTCTCGGGACGTTTTTTTTCGGCGCCGTTTGTCACGAAAAAGGAAACGGCTGCGCTTCCGCGACGTAGTTGCGATCATCGGAATCGTAGGTCTTCACTGGAGAACTTTGGCCCGGTCGAGGCGCCGAGGAATGATCGTGCAGAGCGCATCGTTCGCGGGGCAACGCAAGCTGAGTCAAGGCGCCGCAGGGGCCTTGCGGAGGACGAATCCAGCGGTAGAGTGCTGGCGACTTTCCTCCGGCATGATATGAGCGGGTACGAGAGCTTGAACGAACGGACCGCATGAACACCGACGCGAAATCTGCAGAGTCTCGAGAGCCCCGACGGCCCGGCACCACCCGGATGTTCGAGAGCGACTTCATCGAATTTTTCTCGCGTATCCACCCGGCGACCCCGTTCGTCGTGTGGCTGCCGGTGCTCGGCTTCGTGGCGTACCGAAGCATCGCCCGTGGCGATCTCCCGACGCTCGGCTTCGCGGGGCTGCTCCTCGGCGGCTTCGCCGTGTGGACCCTCACCGAGTACGTGCTCCACCGGTACGTCTTCCACTGGACCAACGACACCGCCTTCGGGCGTCGCTTCCACTTCCTGCTCCACGGGGTTCACCACGACTACCCGCAGGACAAGGATCGCCTCGTGATGCCGGTGGGCGCCAGCGCGCCCATGGCGGTCATCTTCTACGGCCTGTTCTTCCTGGTGTTCGGCGGCATGCAGCTGGCCGAGCCGTTCTTCGTCGGCTTCGGTCTCGGCTACCTCGCCTACGACGGCTCGCACTTCGCGATCCACCACTTCAACTTCAAGTCGAATCTCTTCAAGCGCCTCAAGCGTCACCACATGCTCCACCACCACGCGGACCACGCGGGCGGCTTCGGCGTGTCGTCGCCGCTCTGGGACCTGGTCTTCGGGACCATGCCCAGCGTCAAACGTCGCCCCTGAAGAGGCCGCGCAGCGTACGAAAGTGGGCCTCCTCGCGCAGTCGCGAGGGGGCCTTCGTGCTTTCGTGGGGAGCGGCACCGAGGCGCGCGGGAGCTGCGGGACGATTCTCCTCCGCTTTCCGGAAAAGCCTCGGTACACTCATGGTGTCCTCGTGGGCGGCAACGTCCGAGATCACCATCTTGAGTTCGAAGGAGCGAGAGCGCGCACATGGGGGATAAGACTCCCAGCCAAGGGGACAAGGGTTCCCAGCAAGAGCGTGGCGAAGCAGGGACACTGCTCGCTGGACGCTACGAGATCATCCGCGAGATCGGCCGCGGTGGCATGGGCGTCGTGTACCTGTGCAAGGACATCGTCACCAGCGAGCGCGTGGCGCTGAAACGCCTGCGTGCGCCGGACGAGACCAAGGCCCAGTCGCGCGAGGAAGAGAGCTGGTGGTTCCAGCAAGAGGCCCGGGCGGTGGCCTCCCTCGATCACCCGGCCATCGTGCGGGCCCGCGATTTCGGCACGCTCTCCGATGGGTCTCCGTATCTCGTCATGGACGCGCTCCCGGGACGCAGCGTCCACGAGTGGATGCACACCACCACGATGCCGTGGTCGGTCATCTGGGTCCTCGCCGATCAGACCATGGCGGGGCTCGCCCACGCCCATGCCCGCGGCGTCATCCACGGCGATCTCAAGCCGTCCAACGTGATGCTCGATCTCGCGTCGGCCGGGCGCGGGCCTCGGGCGTTCATCCTCGATCTTGGGCTCGCCTGGCTTCGCGAGTCGCGGCACGATCCGCGGCTCGACGGCGCGCCGGAGCCGGAGCTCGCGGTGCACTCCGGAGCGGGCACCGTGGGTTGGGTAGCGCCCGAGCAGATTCGCAAGGCCGCCACCCACGTAGGGCCGCCCACCGACTTGTACGCGCTCGGTTGCATTCTCTACCGCGTGCTCACCGGCAAAGAGGTCTTCGAGGGCAACGCCCAGGAAGTCTTGCGCGCCCACAAGCGCACGCCAGTGGCGCCGCCCACGTTGCCGGAAGGGGTTCCTGCCGGCGTCGCCGACTTCGTGGTGCGGCTTCTCGCAAAGAAGCCCTGGCATCGGTTCGAGCTCGGGGCCGATGCCCGGCGCGCCTGGGCGCAGCACCGCCCGAAGCACGCGCCCACGATGGAAGAGACCATCGCGCGCATGCCCGCGCCGCCGCCGGCCGCGCCTTCCTCCGAGGGAATGCCGGAACGTGGACGCGCGGTGGCCGCCGCCCGCGCCTTGGCACCCGGTCTCCTGAGCCTACGTCCTTCGCCGATGGTGGCCCGGGAACGTGAGCGCGAGCAGCTCATGGCGGTGGTCGACGAGGTGACGAGCGGCGGTCCCCGGCCTTCGTCGCATCGCTTCGTCGCGCTCATCGGCGCCGCCGGCGTGGGCAAGAGCCGCCTCGCCGAGTGGCTCTGCGAGACGCTCCAGGAGCAGGGGCGCACCTGGGTGCTCCGGGCGCGCTACGGTCGCGTGGCCACGCCGCTCGACGGTCTCACCGGCGCGATCAGCAAGTTCTTCAACCTCCACGGCGCCGACCGCGCGCTGGTGGAGCAAACCTTGATGAACCGCTGGGAGGTCGACAAGGACGACGACGAGGCGCTCACCTGGGTGGCCGCCACCGCAGAGTGGCTGCGGCCCACGCCGCCCGGCGAAAATGCGCCCGCGGGGCCCACCGGCAAGCGCTATGTCCTCGACAACCCCGAGCAGCGCTTCGCGGTCATCCGTCGGGTGATGGAGCGCATCGGCTACGACCGACCGATCCTCATCTGGTTCGACGACCTCCACCTCTCGTCGCCGAACACGTTCGAAGTGCTCATGCGGCTCCGGCGCGAGTGCCGGGTGCCGCTGCTCATCGTCACCACCGCCCGCAGCGAAGCGTTGGAAACCGACCTCGACGCGGCGCTCCGCATGGAGAGCCTGCGCGCCGACTGGAACGGGCGGGTCATCGAGCTCTCGCCGCTGGGCGAGGAAGAGACCCACGTTCTTCTCCGAGCGACGCTGCCGCTCCACTCCGACGCCATCCAGAGCGCCACCCGCCAGAGCCGCGGCAACCCGCTCTTCGCGCTGCAGCTGCTCCACGCCTGGGCCGGCGGCGGCTACCTCACGATGGAAGCCGGGCGCTATCGCGTCCCGCGCGAGGCACTTCAGGGCCGCGCCATCACCACCGCCGAGCTGTGGGACGAGCGCTTGCGCGCGGTGCCCACCGGTTTGCGTCTCGCGGCCTACGCCGCGGCGGCCATCGGCGACGACGTCCGCGGTGTGGTGCTCAAGGCCCTGGCGCAGTCGCTCGGGATGGACCCCCGCGAGGCGCTGGTGGCCCTCACCCGCGCGCAGATCGTCATCGCCTCCGGCAACGATCAGTTCCGCTGGGCCCACGCGCTCCTCCAGGAGCACCTTCTCGCGCGGCTCCACGAGCGCAGCGATCACCCGGCGATCTTCCGGCTCGCGGCCAACGCATTGGCGCTGCACCCGGCGGTGGGCTCACGCCGCGTGATGAAGCTTCGCGTCACCAACCTACTTCGGGCTGGCGACGACGACGTGGCGGCGCAGCTCATGTTCCGCTTCATCGAGGGCGCCTGGGCGCGCGGCCGCGATACCGCGGCGACGCTCCGCGATCTCGCCACCCTCGAGGGCCGGGTGAGCGGCACCACCGCCGCCGAGTACGCCTACTGGCGCGCCGAAGCGCTGCGCCACACGGGCCGCCTCGAGCAAGCGCGGGAACAGGCCGAGACGGCACTGCGGGCCTTCGAGAGCACCGGTCAGCGGCTGCGGCAGGCCCACACGCTCCGGCTCGTGGGTCATCTCCTCTCCGACATGGGGCAGCCCGCCAACGGGCGCATTCTCGTGGAGCGAGCCCTCGGCCTGTTCGACGAGCTGCGCGACGCGCGCGGCCGGGCGCAGGCGATGGTGGTGCTGGGGGAGATCGACTACCTGCTCGGCGAGCACGCCCGGGCCACGCAGATTCTCACGGAAGGGCAGAACGGCTGCCGCGACGCCGGCGACGAGCTGGGGCGCGCGCAGAGCCTCATTCTGCTCGCCATGATCCAGACCAGCATCGGCGGCTACGCCCGGGCGGTCGATCTCCTGGTGGAGGCGCGCGGGGCCTTCGATGAGATCGGCTATCGGCTCGGCATCGCCCAGTGCGACGTGGTGCTCGGTCACGCCGATCACCGGGCCCGCAAGTTCCAGATGGCCTGGGCCCGCGCCGAGACAGCCCGCGCGGCTTTCCGCGAGCTGGTGAACCCCCGTGGCGAGGCGGCGGCGGAGCGGCTCCTGGCGATGATCTGCGTCGACACCGATCGCTACGACGAGGCGCGCGGGCAAGCCGAGGTGGCCGCCCGCATCTTCGACAAGCTCCAGGATCCGTGGGGCGATCTCGAGACGCGCCTCCTTCAAGCCCAGGTCGCCCTCGCCACTGGCGCCGCGAACGCCGCGCAGATGGTGGCCCGCGCCGACGAGATCTCCCTCGACGAAGCCGAGCCGCGGCAGCACCGGCACCTCGCCCGCGCCTGGCTCTTCCAGACCGAGCGCCGCTGGCCCGATGCGGCCAAGGAGCTCGACAAGGCCCGCGCGGTGTTCGCCGAGAAGGGCCGCTCCGGCGATCACACGCCCCAGCTCCTGCAC